>JABSPC010000450.1 GCA_013215515.1 Crocinitomicaceae bacterium | reverse complement strand
GCCGGATCTACAAGTACATCCCACAACCTATTTTCAGCATTTAATTCTCTTAACAAAAACACCTCTATTCTTGCTCCAGTTTTTTCTTTGTTACCATACATTCTGGCAGGAAAAACTTTAGTATTGTTCATGATCATTACATCACCTTCGTCGATATAATTGATCACGTCTTTAAACAACTTGTGCTCTATTTTACCCGTTTTACGATGGATCACCATCATTCGTGATTCATCACGGTTCTCAGTTGGATATTCTGCGATTAACTCTTCTGGGAGTTCGAAGTTGAATTGAGACAACTTCATTTTGTTCATTACCACTGTCAAATCATTTTATTTTTAGAGGGGTCGCAAAGATAAAAAAATTAAGTTGTTCTATAGTTCGGTAGCTTGAATAATCTCGATCCACTGTTCTATGGTCTTACTTTCACCTATGCTTTGTTCACCTGATCTTGTACGTCTTAATTCGATTAAAGTTCCACCTGAGTTCAGTTTCACACCGAAATCATGTGCAATTGATCGTATATATGTTCCTTTGCTACAAGTAATTTCAAAATAAATTTCGGGCATATTACAAGAATCTATCGAAAAGGCTGTAATATTAATTTGGTCTGCTTTTAGCACTACCTCTTCACCAGCTCTTGCTAGCTCATAGGCCCTTTTTCCATTAACTTGTTTTGCTGAGAAAATTGGAGGAACTTGATCCTGTTCTCCAATAAAACTTAATCTCACTTCTTCTAAAAGGGCTTGAGTTATGTGTTCGGTTGGGAAAGTTTCATTGTATTCACTTTCCAAATCATACGAAGGTGTTGTTTTTCCGAGTAGAATTTTACCCGTATACGTTTTATCACCTACCATTAAATCATTGATCTGCTTGGTATGTTTCCCTGTACAAAGCACCAATAGCCCTGTTGCTAGCGGATCTAGTGTGCCCGCGTGTCCTACTTTGATTTTCTTGACTCCTAATTTCTGTTTAAGAATCCACCTAAGTTTATTGACAACATCGAAAGATGTCCAATTTAAAGGTTTGTCTACGAGGATTGTTTTTCCTTCTTGGAATTCTGCGGCTTTCATTTATTAAAGAATTGTCCAACCGATGACTCCGATACCGGCAGCGAAACAGTAATACGAAAAATAAGATAATTTGCTTCGCTTCACTATAGCAATCATCCAAGTACAGGCCAAAATTCCGACAACGAATGCCGCTATAAATCCAACACCAATCACACCGATTGAAATACCATCAGTTGTAAACTCTGGACTCATCAGGTCTTTTGCCATTTTACCAAAAATCAATGGAATTACCATTAAGAATGAAAAACGAGCAGCTCTAGATCTGTCGACTCCCAATAACACGGAGGTTCCAATGGTCGCTCCTGATCTTGAAATACCGGGAAGAATTGCGATTGCTTGTGAAATGCCGATAATAATCGCTGCACCAAAACTTACTTTCTTTTCTGTTTTCTTTGCTCTATCCGCTACAAATAAGATAAGTCCAGTAAGGAGCAACATAAAGCCTACTAGTAAGATTTGGCCGCTGAAGAAATTTTCGATGATGTCATCAAAGAAGACTCCAACTATAGCGGCTGGAATCATCGATATGATAATTTTAAAAGAGAATCGGAATTCCTCGTTATTTTTGAATTTGAACAGACCTCTGAAAATTTCTTTCAAGTCCTTACGGAAAACTACGGCTGTACTAAGGGCAGTCGCAAAATGCAGAACAACGGTCATCATCATACTTGCCTTTTCCGACATGTCCTGACCTTGAATTGCTTTTACTATTTCCAAATGCCCGCTACTACTTACTGGCAGGAATTCGGTAAGCCCTTGAATGATTCCAAGTATTATCGCTTCGAGAAAACTCATTTTTTATTATTTATCTGCAGACTTAGGCTTCTTCATGATCGCATACATGATCACAGCGTATCCAAATACAATAAACATTGGAGCAATTGTAATTCTTAGCGTGCTAAAAAGGGCATCCTCATGGAATTCATTTGGATCATCAGCTCCTCCACCAATCATTAAAATAAATCCTAATACGTTAATACCCAATCCCGCTAATAAAAGCTTATAGTTTTTATTACTGAAAGCATAAGGAGCCGTTTTGTTATATTCTTTAAGCGAAACGTCTGCACCAGTTTGCACTGGAGCTACCTTTGGTTCTTCCTTGTTGATGAGGTTATCATCAAGCGTATCAGCCGTATTTTTTTGGATTTTTTATTGCTCATGCTTCAAATTTAATACAAATCGTCCAATTTCATTCTCAAATATTTGTTAAGAGCAAACCAAGTTGACACTAAAGTGATCAAAACCCCTGAAATCAGTAGGGTTCCAAGTAATTTAAAGAAGCTAATAATATCGAAAGGAATCTCAATTGAATCCATTACATTGTTTAAGGCATAGAACAATCCTAGTAGAATGGCCATACCGATAATTCCGCTAATGATTCCTATCCCAACTGCTTGCCATAAGAAAGGACGGCGAATATAACGAGATGTTGCTCCAACAAGTTGCATGGTTTTAATTGAGAATCGTTTTGAATAAAGCGCCAATCGAATTGTGCTATTTATCATGGCAACAGCAATGACAATTAACAAAGCAGCTACAATCGCGAAAAGTAAAACGATTTGTTTGAATCCTAAATTCACCTCTTCAATACTTGATTCCTGGTAATTCACATCGATTACTCGATCGCCATATTGACTCAAAATTTTAGCTTCCAGAGCATTCATTCCTTCAATATTCGCGTGCTTTTCCTTGGGTTTAAAACTGATATTGGTTGGGATTGGCCTATCTCCGTCTAAGATCTCCATAATTTCTTCACTCCTTCCCTCTCCTGCAAAATCTTCCAATGCTCGATCTGCGGAAACATTCGTTACTTCGCTAAATTCATTCCAAGTCTTTAATTCAAGCTCAATCTGTTTAATGTCAGCATCGTTTAAATCTGGCTTAAAGAAAATATCTGCAGTTAGGTTTTCTTTTGCTTGACGTTGAATATTGTCGAGACCAAAATAACCACCAGAAACAAGACCAATCATAAACAAAACCAAAGATACACCAACTATCGTCGATATATAACTGGTTTTCACGCCGCGCCTGCTGCTTTTATCAATTGGTTTCGCCATCTAACTCAAAAATACTTTAAAGTAGCGTTACTCATTTTACTATTGGTATTAGTTATTCAATGTGCATTGTTAAATAGATTTTGGAGATTAGAATTTAGATCGTTTGAGCCTAACTTAAATAAATGATTACATTTGTAAGTGATCACTCACTTTTAATATGACAGATAAACAGCTCAATATTTTAATGGCTGCCATGAAACTCTTTGCTTCCAAAGGCTTTGATGGAACTTCCACCAATGCTATAGCCACAGAAGCAGGTGTTTCAGAAGGGCTAATTTTCAAACATTTCAAAAACAAAGAAGGTCTTTTAGAGGCCATTATTAATTATGGGATGGAAAAATCTTCGGTTTATTTCGCTGAGGTCATTTTAATCTCTGATCCTCAAAAAAGAATAGAAAAAGCAATAGCGCTTCCCTTTTCCATTGACCCAAATGACAATCAATTTTGGAAATTAATGTACGCCCTGAAATGGCAACGTGGTGAATATCAATCAGGTCCATTTGAATTGTTCAGAGAATCGTTGATAGACGCTTTTGATCAACTTGGTTACGAAAACCCCGAATTGGAAACAACAATGATAGAAGTAATCATTGATGGAGTCGCGACTCAAATTTTACTAAAGAACACAGATGCGGCCCCTTTATTAGAAACAATACTTAAGAAATACTCATTAAAATAATCAAACATGATTTCAATTGACAAAATAAAACCAGTGATGGTTACCGGCGCAACTGGCTATGTAGCCGGACGTTTAGTGGAAAAATTACTCTCAGAAGGGATAACGGTTCACGCCGCTGTTCGAGATCCAGAAAACAAAAATAAGACGCAATACCTTGATGCATTGGCAGAAAAATTACCGGGATCAATTAAGTACTTTAAAACAGACTTGCTTTCAGAAGGCTCTTATGATGAGGCAATGAATAATTGCGAGTTGGTCTTTCATACGGCTTCTCCATTTTCTTTAAGTGTAAAGAATTCACAATTGGATCTCGTTGACCCTGCAAAAAAAGGGACTCGTAATGTTCTTGAGTCCGCAAATAGAACAGAAAGTGTAAAGCGTGTTGTGGTTACAAGTAGTTGTGCTGCAATATATGGTGACGCAGTGGATACTTTAATATTTCCGAATCAAGAATTGACTGAAGACCTTTGGAATACCACTTCGACCTTGGAACACCAACCTTATTCATTTTCAAAAGTAGAAGCAGAGAAGGAAGCGTGGAAAATTCAGAAAGAACAATCAAGATGGGATTTGATAACGATCAATCCTTCATTTGTGCTTGGACCAGGAATTAATCCATTTGGAACATCTGAATCTTTCGACATAATGAAACAGATTGGAAATGGTGATTTTAAAATGGGAGCACCAGAATTTAATACCGGCGCAGTTGATGTTAGAGATTTAGCCGAGGCGCACTTTCAAGCAGGATTTCGACCTGAGGCAAAAGGTAGATACATCACTTCAGGAATAAATTCAAGTTTTGGAGAAATAGCAGGATATATCAAAAAGTCCTTTCCGAATTACAAAATATCGTCGCGAAAATTGCCAAAGTTCATGATTTGGTTAATGGCACCGTCGGTTGGAATGACACGTAAAATGGTTTCTAAAAATGTT
>JABSPC010000045.1 GCA_013215515.1 Crocinitomicaceae bacterium | reverse complement strand
CATCAAGACTAAGTACATACTTGTCCGGAATTGGAACAATTGATCCCATTCCATAACATTTTATTGAATCCAATGGTACGCTCAATAAAATTAACTCTCCTTCAACGATTTTCCGAACTCCAAAAGGTTCATTTGCATCTTCCATTGTAAAACCATTTTCACCAACTTGAAAAGTAATTCCAAGGGGATTGAAAACGCTATTAATAGTAGTTGCTTGGTCTGCGTCTAACTCTAATCCGTTATAAGGAATTGCAGTGAAATAGGGACTTACCAAAACATCAGGGACAGTTGAAATTACGCCTTGTGCATCATCCGCAATAATTCCTAAGCCACTGAACCAAATTAAAGCCCCAGCAGAATTAAGAGGTCCAGGATCAACTCCTGCCCTAGCAAGCTCTACAATTTCATCCATTCCAACTGAGAGGAATAGAAATGTAGGATTTAAATCGATTGCATCTGATAATAGTGTACCGCTCATTGGATCTCTCGCAATCCGGGCGATCCAAGGATTGTAAGTCAAAGGTCCACTGGCAGGGTCTCCTGATGAGATATTATTTATTTCATCACAATCAAGGCCAGGTACGGAAAGGTTGTAAAATGGACCATCAGTACTATACACCGAATTCGTTAAGTCGCTCATATTACCTGAGATTGCTTTTCGAACAGGGGAAAGTGAAGTCTCATTGTTACAATCCGTCTTATATGCCATGATCAATTTTGAATCACCATTCAAATTTATTCCAACAGATGACGATGATATATACGGTTGCGTAAATGGATTCAAGAAATTTGTCCCGCCCATTCTGTCTATTACGATGCTTGGTATTGAGTATTCTTGACCTTCCCTATGTAAGGCATCGTCTGAGTAACCAGCGAAACTGTTCCCTCCAATTGCCACAATTGTTGTTGTATCAACATCTCCTAAAACAGGTAGTATTGAGAGCTTTTTAGGCTTACAACTTATAACAATAGCGATTACTACAAAGAATAATATGTATCTATTTATATTGATCATTTGAGTGCGTATGAAATTGATAATCCTGGAGCGAAGACAATTACTTTAAACGTTCCTTCTAAATTTGTTTCAATGTTTTTATCTGTTCGCTTTACCTGAGTATATAATAATGAAGCATCTAATTTCAATCGACCTCCAATTTCATACCCGACTCCAATAGTATAACTTACGCGATTGGCATCTGGTGTTTCAGGTGTAACGTAGCCATTTGATACTGGAGTTAATCCGTAGCTAATTCCAGCACGAGCCACAATTTTATCTGTTAAATCATATTGAGCGCCAAGTCGAAAAGCAAATGTATTCTCGTAATTCCGTGGCGACTTCGTGTCTTCAAGTGATTCAGTATTCAACTCATAGTCGAAAGCAAGTGTGTCATAAGCAACCCATCCGACGTAATTGACATCAACCGCAATTGTCAATTTCTCTATTGGTTTGATCGCAAATCCTAAAGTTACTACACTTGGTAAGGGCAGAGTTGAAGTGAATCCTCCGGATGGAAATTTATCTTCAAGTGAAGTTGGAACTGTAAATGTTGCAGTTCCATTTTTTAAATTCATATTGACCTGAGATCGATACGTAAGTCCAACCGTAAACCATTTTTCTGGATCGTAATAAATTCCAATATTGAACCCTAGACCACTTCCCGTTCCTGCGAGTTCAACTGAACCATAATCTCCATTCTGAAATTGGAGAGGAAGGTCTTTTTGAAGATTTACTTTTCCATAGGTATAAACAAACCCAGCGCCAATCCCAATTGACTTCGCCAATTTATAGCTAACGGTAGGCTGCACAAAAATGGACATGAGTTGTAATCGCGTTACGGCAAATCGTCCGGCCCATCCTTCTTGCCACTCGACTGTGCTTCCAAAGGGTGTGTAAATTCCCAATCCGAAACTTAATTTACTTGATTTCCCTATTTTATAAACCCCATATGCAGCAAATGGAGTTCCAACCGGAGATGTTGTACGCGCATATTCTTCTGTTCCAGTTTCTGTAAAAAGACCGTTTGAAATGGTGGGAGTTATTCCTCCTATGACTTCACTATTATCCAAAAAGGACATTCCCCCCGGATTGTAAAAGATACTAGCAGCATCTTGAATTAAAGCCGTGCCTGCGCTTGCCATTCCTTGCTGCGATTGACCTTGAAGGTTAACTTGATAGCCTTGCGACCAAGAAATTGTCGGTATAAAACAAAACGCAATGAAGATTTTGGAAATACGTCGTAGAGAATTTTTCAAGAATATTAGTGTTTTAGCGAATTTAGTGAATTTGTACTCAATTGTGAAACAGAATGGTTGAATGGTAAAATTATTCGATGAATGGTAATTACATTCTGGGTTTGTAGCCGGTTATCAATACGCTTCTCTGTTGTTCGCTTTCTAGATTACCTTGTTCAAAAGGTCAAAGTGGATTGTATTATTGAATTAATACTAATTTAGATAACTATGAAAGAAATCATTGATAAATCGGCTATGGAAAATACATTGAGTCAGAAAGAATTTGATAAACGTGATACATATATTCTGACAGCTATTATAATTGGTACGTTTTCTGCGCTGTTCTGGTTTTTGATGGCGAAGTATGCCGAGTCAACAGACAACTATGATATCTATGGTACTTTTGAGTATTTCGGATTCCTTGTCTCTCTCGGGGTGAGCGCTGTGCCCGTACTTTTAGCTCTTGCTATTAAAAGTAATAAATGGAAAACACCGGCTCTAATCCTCGCGATAATTTGTGCGACAATAAAACTTTATTGGCTCGTTCAAGCGATGCTTCCAAAAGAAGAATTTGTGTTTTTTGAGTTCTAATAATTAACAGCGTGTATTTGAATAATTTTATCGGTGTCATTGAATCGATAAGTTGAAAATCAAATGAATGAAATATCTAATAATCGAATTTGACTAATTTCACCTAACCCTCTAGCTTTTATTGGAATTAGTGTTATCTTTGCGCTCCCATCTCGAGAAGATGGATTATTATTAACACGGAGTTTCGTACTCCAAACAATAAATTAGATATGGCAACTAAAATTAGATTGCAAAGACACGGTAAGAAAGGTAAACCTTTTTACCACATCGTAGCTGCAGACAGCAGAGCACCAAGAGACGGTCGTTTCATTGAGAAATTAGGAACTTACAATCCAAATCTTAATCCAGCAGTTATCGAGATTAATTTCGATAGAACTTTAAGTTGGATACAGGAAGGAGCGGAAATGACTGATACTGCAAGAGCAATTTTATCTTACAAAGGAGTTATTTACAAGAATCACCTTATTAAAGGAATTGCTAAGGGAGCATTAACTGAAGCGCAAGTGGAAGAAAAGTTCGATAAGTGGTTAGAGGAGAAAGAAGGTAAATTAACTTCGAAGAAAGATGGTTTGTCTAAAGCAGCGGATAAAGCGAAAGCTGATGCGTTGAAAGCAGAGGTAGAAGTTTCAGCAGCGAGAGCTAAAGAAATTGAAGCTAAAAATACTCCTGAGCCGGAAGTGATCGAAGAAGCAGCAGAAGCAGTAACTGAAGAAGCTCCAGCAGTGGAAGCAGTAACTGAAGAAGCTCCAGCAGCAGAAACTCCAGCTGACGAGGAAAAGCCAGCAGCAGAGTAGAAAGCTAAGTGCTTTCAAACAAACATTAGAATGAACAAAGCAGATTGCTTTCATTTAGGATATGTAGCGAAACTTCACGGATTTAAAGGTGAAGTTTCGTTGTTTTTAGACGTTACTAATCCTGATGATTATCGTACACTCGACGCGATTTTCATTGATCTTAACGATCAACTTACACCTTTCTTTCTTGAGTCTTTTAAGTTGAAAAACAAAGGTTTTGCTGCGGCAAAATTCGAGGGTGTTATCACAGAAGATGCAGCCAGAAAATTACTACGGAAGAATATTTACTTATCGGCTGAAATTTTACCCGAATTAACAGGGCTTCATTTTTACGATCATGAGGTTGCTGGATTTACAATTGTCGATGCTAGACTTGGTGCAATTGGAGAATTGCAACAGGTGGTTGATTTTAAAGTAAACCCATTGCTTCAAGTAATTTCTCCAGATTCTAAGGAAATACTAATTCCACTCCTTAAAGATACAGTCACGAAAGTAGATCGAGACAAGAAAGAACTTCACGTTCAAACACCCGATGGACTCATCGAAATTTATTTAAGTTAATGTCAAGCTTTCGATTTAAACAATTCGAGATCATTCAAGACGACAATGCGATGAAAGTTGGAACCGATTCAATGGTTTTGGGTTCTTTCATTAATGGTCATGGACGAAAGAGAGGTTTGGATATTGGCTCTGGGACCGGAGTGCTCTCATTGATGGTCACTCAAGGTAATGATGATATTAAATTCGATGCTGTTGAATTGGACGAACTTTCTGCAACGGAATGCGCTCTTAATTTTAAGAACTCACCTTGGTCTGATCGCCTTAAAGTTCATCAAGGAAACTTCCTTGAATTCGAATCCGAAGAAAGATATGATTTGATCATTTCGAATCCACCCTATTATCAGTCTACTCTTTTAAATCAGGACAGCAGAAAGGCAAATGCTCGGCATGAGCAAAGTTTACCGATGCGTGAGTTTATTTTAAAATCACGAAAGTTGCTTTCAGATGACGGTGAGTTTTGGTTCATCGTACCAGCAGAAGATGAGCAAGTCTGGAAAAAACAATGTACAAGCGCCAATCTACATCTGGTTGAAAAGATTGCAATCCATGGAAAAGAAGGAGGCGATATAAAAAGAATAATTTTCGTTTTTTGTAATCACAAAAGCATTCTTGAAGAATCAAGTTTCTCTGTTCGGAAAAAATCAAACGAATACTCAGAAGAGTACAAGGAACTCACAAGAGATTTTCATTTCAACGAACTGTAATTTAGTTTCGCGTCTTAAATCAACTAATTTTTTAAAACCTTCTGATACCAAATAAATTCAATAAAAAATACGCTGAAGCACCTTGCCTCAACGTATTCTTCACTACTACAAACAAAGTTATTTATTGATCCAATTTCTATCGGGTCATCATCAATTCCGCCAGTTCTTTCTGAACCGACACACCTTTGTCCTTATTGTGCCAAACTTGTAATTCTGATTTTTTCTCTTTCGAAGTGAGGTCTGAATTTTTAGGATTCACAATAATCGCTTGAGGTTCTGTTGGTCTAGGTCCCCAATTGTATAAATCATTCCCGTTTTCGTCACGTACAATTAACTTTGGGATAGACTTACCTCCGTTAGTTAAGTACTGATTAATCTCACTCCCTTCGCCATCTCTATGTTGAATCTCCAATTCGATGTTCGGAGAATATTCTACCATTTTTTGAATGAAAGGC
>JABSPC010000449.1 GCA_013215515.1 Crocinitomicaceae bacterium | reverse complement strand
CGATTATAACAAAAATTTAAATCTCCCTAAGAGTTTAAATGCCTAACTTTGATACTTAATTTTTTCTAATGCAAAGAAATTTTATTGGCCAGCACAATTCTTCGGATGGACTGCCTATTTTGCCCTTCTAACGTTATCGGTATACACAAATAGCCCAGAGAGGGTGACCTCAGTATACATGTTTAATATTCTTACTGTTATCGTTTCAGGAATTCTGGTAACACATCTTCAGCGTGTAATGTTTATTAAAATGGGATGGCTAGAGTTACGTCTTCCTCGTTTGTTACCTAGATTGATCTTGTCATCTTTTGTTTCAGCCATTATTATTGCCGCGATTGATGTTGGAACTGACTATTTATCTGGATTCTTGAATGTCCATGATCTTAAGAATGAAGTATCGACCATTATCGTATCAATATTCGCTTTATTGGTTTTAGTGCTTTTTTGGAACGCAATATATTTTACCTACCATTTCTTTCAAAAGTCAAGGAAACAAGAGATATCCAATTTGGAATTGGCGGCTAGTAATAAAGAGAGTGAGTTGAAGAACTTGAGGTCACAATTGAATCCACATTTCCTATTTAACTCATTGAATAGTATCCGAGCATTGATTGATATCGAACCGAGCAAAGCGAAATTTTCGATTACAACTTTGTCAAATTTACTTCGCCAATCGCTGGTTTTGGGTAAAGAGAATTTGGTTAATCTGGAGAGTGAGCTTTCAATTGCTAAAAGTTATTTGGATCTGGAAAAGATTCGATTTGAAGAGCGATTGAATGTCGAGTGGGAGATTGATGTTGAATTGGAGAATTTTCAAATCCCACCTTTTTCAATGCAGATGATGGTTGAGAATGCCATTAAGCACGGGATATCGAATTTGAAGGATGGAGGAGTTGTGAAAATCAAAGCTTATAAGGAATCGAACACTGTCTTTCTAGAGGTAATAAACTCTGGTGATTTAAAGGATGTCGTCGATTTAGGAGTAGGAATTAAAAACATTAAACAACGACTGGCGCTGCAATACGGAGACGCGGCTAGTTTTAGTTTAAATGAACGTGACAGATACGTTTACGCAAAAATGAGCTTTAAGAATGAAGGTATTTAAGACAGTTATTATTGACGATGAGCGCTTGGCTAGAGAAGAATTGAAATCTATTTTAAGCGAGTATCCTGAGGTTGAGATTATTGCTGAGGCCCAAAATGGAGACGAAGGCATTGAAATAATTCAAAGATTGAAACCTGATTTGGTTTTCCTTGACGTTAACATGCCTGGAATGACAGGTTTTGAAATGCTTAAAAAGTTGGAAGAAATTCCACATGTTATTTTCGTAACAGCTTATGATGAATACGCGCTAAAAGCTTTTGAAGTTAAGGCATTGGATTATATCCTTAAACCAATTGATCCTGATCGACTTGGTGAGTCTATGGATAAACTAAAGCGAAAGGATGATCTTGAATTTGAATCGACTGCTTCATCTAAATTGGCTAGAAAAGAGCGTCCATTAACGATTAAGGACAAGGTATTCATAAAGGATGGTGAAAAGTGCTATTTCGTTCAGCTGTCTGATATTAGAATGCTCGAATCTGACGGTAATTATGTGAAGGTCTATTTCGATAAGAACCGACCATTGATATTAAGGTCGTTGAATAGTTTTGAAGAACGTTTGGACCCGGAGTATTTCTTTAGAGCCAATCGAAAGTTCATTATTAACCTCGAATGGGTTGAGAACATTGAAAACTGGTTCAATGGGGGCTTACAAGTAGAATTGAAGGGAGGTGATAAAGTTGATATTTCTCGTCGTCAAGCGATTCGATTCAAGGAGATGCTTTCTTTATAGTTGATAGTCAACAACGAAAGTTGTATTGCTTTTTAAATCAATAATGCCATCTTGACCATACTTTTTATGAATTCTTTATTATCATAGCACTTCCTTGCCAATCAGACAATTCAATGAGTGATTCGGGAATTGTTTTCATAAACTCATTGATTGCTTTTGGAATGCCGTCCCAGTTATGGTTGTAATCATGTACGATAATCACACCCCCTTTATTTAATCTGGAGTAGAAAAATTTTAATGCCTCAATCGTGGGTGCGTAGAGATCTGCATCAATGTGAACCAGTGCAAAATTTTCGGTTTCTAAACCTTTTGCTGTGTTTGGAAAAAAACCAGGTTTAAAGCGGAGATTAGAATTCCCATTTATGTACTTCTTAACTTTATCAACGTTTGTATTAGCAAACATATCTGTTGAGAATCGATCTTCAGTCTGGTTTTCCTGAGAGAGATCCTCTTTTGTAAATCCTTTGTATGTATCAAATAGGTAGAAGATTCTGCTATTATCCAAACAATGTATTGCTTTTGCAGTTTCTCCCTGGAATACGCCAAGTTCAGCAAAAGCTCCTGATATCTTGTTTTTTTTCAATTGTTCTACCTGAAACCATAAATTATAAAGCCGAACCTTATCTTGATAACCTCGTTCTATTTTAAGAAGTTCTTTTGAGATTAATTTATTCGTTACAGCAGTTTTCCATGCATATGGCTTACTTATTTTATAAGACCAAAATGATTCTACAAATTTAAATCCCAAAAAAATTAAAACAATCACCAATATGATGTTTACAGCTTCAAATATTGAGAAGCCTGTAAGAGGAAGATTCATTTGTATCAAAGATTCAATTTATAAATACTACTAACTAAACATATTATGCGTTGGGTGGTGAGTCCTCAATCAAATAAACTCCAGACTCTTCAAGCTTAACCAACCGTAGCCTGTACAGATTACCAATTGCTTGTTTGAATGTTTTCTTACTCATACCAACAGTTTCACGGATTTCATCTGGTGAACTTTTATCTGTCAAAGGAATATATTTCTTCACTCTAAGAACATTCATCAATTCTCCTGCCGATCCAGCAATTTTATCGCGGGCCGTTAAATCCAATCGAACGTCGAGTTTTCCGTCTTCACGAACTTTAACGACGTATCCTTTGGTATGTTCACCTCTTTTAAGGTTTCTTGAAATGTCATTTTTGAATATTAAACCAGAGAAGACCCCTTCTACAATAACTTTTACCCCTAAGTCTGTTGTATCGCATATCATAATATCTACAAGCTCTTCAGGGTCATAATCTTCTTGGCACTCATTTAGAAATTTATTGGTTTTTGCGGAACCGTACAAACGATCCGTAGATTCGTCGAGATCTAAATAAATCAAATAATAACGATCTTCTTCAAATTTCAGGTTTTGTTCTTTAAATGGAACCATAAGGTCTTTTTCAAGTCCCCAATCAACGAAAGCTCCGTAAAAATTCACCTCTTTAACCTTCAGGTAAGCAAACTTATGCATTTCGATATATGGTCTTTCTGTTGTGGCCACCACACGATCTTCAGAATCTCGATAGACAAAGACTTTGACTAAGTCGTCAATTTCTAAATCGTCTGTTAAATATTTATTTGGTAAAAGGACATCGTTGTCATTCTCATCAGCAAGATAAGCACCAACTGATGTAAACCGAAGCAACTTGAGCTCGTTAATCTCTCCTATGTTCATTGAGTATTAGAAATAAAGCGATGATGCGGGCTTAGAGTTTATAAT
>JABSPC010000448.1 GCA_013215515.1 Crocinitomicaceae bacterium | reverse complement strand
AGCTGGAATTTCCAAACCTGTTGTGCGAGGAATGCAAGGAGTTCGAGTAATGACAGTATTGAATGGAATGCGAATTGAAAATCAGCAATGGGGCGGAGATCACGGTCTTGGGATTTCTCAATTGGGAATCGGAAGTGCGGAAATCATAAAGGGGCCTTCATCTCTATTGTATGGTGCCGATGCTTTTGGTGGTGTAATCTATCTGTCTGATGAGAAGTTTGCCAATTCGAATTCAATCTCTGTTGATGCCAGATCTAGATTTGATGGAGTTAATTTGGGGACTACGAATTCATTGAATTATAAGCTGTCGAAAAAGAATGTGCGATTTAACGCCGGAGGATTGTATTCCAGTTTTGCAGACTTTAAGCTCCCGAATGGAAAGTATTTAGAGAACTCGAGATTCTATGATCATGGAGCTAAGCTCAGATTCGCGGTGAACCATAATAATTGGAGTTTACAAGCGCGATACATGTATTCTAATAGTCAGATTGGAATTTCAGGGGAAGTCCATGAAGGCGAAGAACCTCTTCCAGAAAATTTCATGGTTGATTCGCAGGGAAGGGCAGGTCTAGTACCATCTCAACAAATTCAAAATCATTTTGCTTCAATTGAAAATCGATTTTTTGGAAAGAAATTTCAATTGCATTTATTAATTGGACACACTTTTAACGATTTAGCTGAATACGAAGAGAGTCTAGACACGACCACGTTAAACATGAAGCTGAATACTACATTGTATAATTTTAAATACATTCGGAAAACTGGAAAGAGTTGGAAACTCGTTTCTGGTGTTCAAGGGATGCATCAACTGAATTCAAATGTAGAAGGATTAGAAGATGAGTTAATTCCTGGCTTTACTCAGTTTGATAATGGTCTTTATAGTGTTGGCTATTTTACACTAAAGAAAATAAGTTTCCAATTGGGGGCAAGATTTGATGTTCGAAAATTGAAATCGGAAGGCTTTGACAAGATTTATGCAAGTCCCAATTTTGCAGCTGGGATATCCTTTAAAAAATCTGATAATATATTGCGCTTTAATATTTCAAGTGGATTTAGAGCACCGCATATATCTGAATTACTCGTTGAGGGAGAGCATCACGGCGCTTTAAGGTATGAAATTGGTAATCCTGATTTGGTTTCTGAGAGAGCGACGCAATTTGATTTGAATTATGAGTTTAAAAAGGATCATATCTATTTTATAATTAATCCATTCTATACATATGTTCAAAATTACATTCAACTGGTCGAATTGGACTCTGTGATTGAAGATTTGTCGGTGTATGAATATGATCAATTGGATCAAGTTCAGCTATACGGCTTAGATTTCGGTGTACATTATCACCCGCATTTTGCCCACTATGTACATCTTGGAAGTTCGTATTCGTATATAAGGGGTGAGAAATTAAACGGAAGTTCAATGTCTCTAATGCCACAATCCAAAATACAGTCTAATCTTCGATTCAAAATAGGGGATGGCAGTAAAAGAAGCTTTTTCTTACGGAGTGCTTCGCTCAAGCTTCAATATTTTTTCAAGCAAAATCGAACTTCTGCTCTTGAAACTAGCACGGTAGATTACAGTGTTCTTGATGCTGGTTTGTTATTTCACTGGGCCATTCGAGATGCGCATCAACTTGTGATTGCAATTGGCGCCAAAAACCTCTTGAACTCTAAATACGTAAATCACTTATCGAGATTAAAAAATATTGGTATTAATGAGCCTGGAAGGAATCTTTATATCAACGTTAAGTACTCTTTAAGATCAATGTTGAAGAATAAACCAAAATATATTTAAAGTAATTGGATTAATCACTTAAGT
>JABSPC010000447.1 GCA_013215515.1 Crocinitomicaceae bacterium | reverse complement strand
GATTCTAAATTGGAATACCTTAAAAAGGAATACGTCGGGAATCGAAAATTCGATATTGATGCAATGTACGCGATGTATTCTAAGTAATTAAAAAAAAAAGGATTGGCCTCGATTGAAGCCAAAACCAATCCTTCTTCAACATAAATTTATGCTTGAGCGGTAACTTGATAACTCAGCCATTTTCTATAATAAATGAAGGAGATAATCAACAATACAAGTGGAATTGCAGGCCCGATTACTGGTTGTTCTGCAATTCCGTGAGCAATGATAGCTGCGATTAAATCAATGGAAAACCCTAAGTATGCCAAGTGTTTAAGCTTGTCAACCCAAAGACCGATAACTCCTAAGATTTTAATTGCACCCATTGGGTAGATTACCTCAACTGGAACTCCCAGAGAGGTAAACATTTCAGCTAGCATATCATGCTTAAAAAAGTACATTTCGGCACCTCCCAATAGGAATGCACTGAATAAAATTGTTACTACTCTATAAATGATTAAATCTCTCTTTTTCATAATTCTAAAATTAAATTGTTGTCTTCTATAGAGCAATATTAGTTGCAAGCTTTACTTTAGAGAGCTGCTTTATAAAATATAGCGGTATACTAAAGTATAGCACCATGGCAGAAGTAAAAGGAAAAACCAATAAAACGCCAGTTGAAGAGACAGTTGGGAGCTACATGACTCCGATTCGTGACACATTGGAAATCTTCAGTGGTAAATGGAAAATTCCAATTATTACCGCGCTGTTCTTTAATGGAACATGCGGGTTCAAGGACCTAGAGCGCGTAGTTGTAGGGATTACACCCAAAATGCTTTCGAAGGAACTCAAGGACTTAGAAATGAATTTACTAATTGATAGAACGGTAGAAGATACACGATCTGTTACAATTCGATATTCCATCACTGAATACGGAAAAACGGCTAAATCTGTGATTTCTGAACTCCACAGTTGGGGTGTGAAACATCGAAAAAAGGTATTTGATATTGATGATTCAACTGTCATGGAGAGTTGTGATACAGATGAAAAGGATCTTTAATCAAAAAAACTTAATTTAATGGCATGAAGCTAATTCGTGCAATTCTTTTTGGAGTATTTCTAATTACATTCAATTCATGCTACAGTCAGGTTGGTAAGGGCGGAAACAAGGATCGATTTTGTAGAATTTGCATTGGATCTGGTGTTTTTGCCAATTATATTTTCAAAACTCAAATCGACGGAGGGATCAATTACCTGGTTTATACCGCGGGATATGCAAACAATCGTGGAATGCGTAGAATTGGAAAGCCAGTTGCCGTTCACAGATTATTTTTGCGCTTAGGAGCAGAGTACAATTTTAAACGTCCCATTATCGCACTTAAAGTTGGGATCGGTTACCAACCCTTTAAAAACTTATATACGCAAAAGCCCAAGTCTGACATAGCCACAACGAATAGATTTACTAAGTTTTTATTGAAGTCATTGGGCTCTATGGAGGCAGCGTTTAACTTTCTTCCTTACATAAAAGAGGAGTTTAAAACGTATTCTTTAAGACCTGAAATTGGGTTGGAAATCCCCGTTATTTACCGTTTAGTATACAAGCAAATTGTTGTTAAACCGTTAAGTTTCAGAGTGAATTACGGCTATAACTTCTACAAAGACAAGATTGTACCTGAGTCTATGAACACTCATTTCTTTTCAGTAGGACTTATCTGGAAAATGGACTTGGCTCGGTATTGACAAGTTTCAAGGAGATTGTCTTTCTTGTATAACCTACTCAGCTAGCGCGATTGTATAATTGTTCTTGGGCCCCTTTAGACTAAGTGACTTTCAAAATTGGAGCTGTTTGAACTCGGTTCAGCCGAGGGAGTTCTTCAATTTTAAGTCATGTGGCTGAAAAGGGTAAGTGCATTATACTGCGCTAAATGGCTCTTTTTGCTTACTTTTTTAGACCCTAAAAAAAGTGAGAAATAAATCACATTTAGTACGTCAGAAAACTGCGAGTCATGCTACTCCAACGCTAGAAACCGACATTCAACTGTTACTTTACCACCAATATATCCCCTCGGTAAGAGAGTTAGAAAACAACTATCAGTATTCCAATCGTTCTTGTAGATGAACTCAATATCCTCACCTTTGATTGAGGCCACATGAACATCTTGAATACCATTTGAGATGAGTAAATCAAAATTTGAATCAGAATCTCCACTCATCTCAATTTCAATTCCATAAATTTTTCCTTGGTCGATATGTTTCCCAAATGCGAATTCTGTTTCCTTTTTTAGGTCAATAGTTTCCGTTTGAGGTGTGTTGTTCAAATAAATTGGACGGATGTAAGCGAAGTATCCCCAGAAGCCTAAGACTATGATTGCCGCTACAATTGCTATTGATATTGTGACGTAATATTTACCGCGTTCTGCCATAGGGAAAATCTTTTTTTAAGAAAAAACTTGTTTTATCGAAAACAAATTTAAAATATTTGTAGCATCAATATACCACATCTGTGGATCTTGATTTATAAAGAAGAGGTGAGAGACAGGCTCGAAGACCCTCTGGCAACCAACTTAAAGTTGAAGTTCTGATAAAAATCGGAGCGGAAATTGGAAAACCGGTGCCAATTCCTGATTCCTAATCGAATAGTTCGATGGGTGAATATAAATTTTAAGAGTATGAAAAACGCTAGAATTCAATCTTCAGGGAATAGACAATTTCAATCACAAACTTGTGCGTTGAATTATCTTGAGAGCTTTATTCTCATGCATCGAATGTGGTGTTGCTGCTGTAAATAGCCCCAAAAGTAGTTTGTGAATGAATTTCGAAGTCTCAATAGGCTTTCGAAACTAAATGCGCTCGCATAATTCAGATCTCATAATTAATTCCATCAAACGCGTCCAGCAATTTCCAATTAGAAAAAAAATGTATTCAACAATAAATAAAAAAGAATTCGTACTTGAAGGCGGAGAAGTAATCCAAAACCTAAGCATCGGCTTTCACACGTATGGAAAATTAAATTCCAAAAAAGACAATGTCATTTGGGTCTGTCACGCATTAACTGCTAATAGTGATGTTTTAGACTGGTGGCATGGACTTTTCGGAGCAGGGAAGCAATTCAATCCTGAGAAGCATTTCATTGTTTGCGTGAACTCACTAGGGTCTTGTTACGGAACAACTGGGCCAGCATCTCCGAGAGAAAACCAACGTCCTTTATTGGAATATTTTCCTTTGGTCACGACCCGAGATGTTGCTCGATTGTTCGATGTAGTGAAATCATCCTTGGGTATCAATTCAATTAAAACTTTGATAGCTTCTTCGTTAGGTGGACAACAAGCTTTGGAATGGTCTATCCTAAATCCAATTTTAATTGAAAATTTGATTCTCATCGCTACGAATGCCCGTCATTCAGCGTATGGGATTGCGTTTAATGAAAGTCAACGCTTGGCAATTTACAGTGATGACACATACGGAAAAGGTGGTATCGAAGGCGGGAAGAAAGGATTAAAAACGGCTCGAAGTTTGGCCCTCTTGAGCTATCGGTCTTATGAGATTTATGACAGAGCACAAACAGATCAAGAGTACCGAGTTGATGATTTTAAAGCAGCGAGCTATCAACGGTATCAAGGAGAGAAATTGGCAAATAGATTTAACGCTTATTCGTATGTGGCTTTATCGAATATGATGGACAGCCACAATGTAGGGCGCGGAAGAGATTCAATCGAGGGTGCTCTTAATCAAATTTCAGCAAAAACCTTGGTTGTTGGAATAACGTCCGATTGTCTTTTTCCAACGCGAGAACAGCGGTATATCTCATCGCATATTCGGTATTCGGAATACGCTGAAATCACATCTTATTATGGACACGATGGCTTTTTAATTGAAACCGAAAAATTAACAGAATTAATTAATGATTTTCTGCACAACGGATTCAAAAAGAACCGCCCAACAGTATTTAAGAGCACAATAAAAAAAAGTGAATTAATGTCCCGATCGCTATCTGGACTGACGTATAAATAAAATAGAAATTATGAGTAAGAAATTATCAATAGGGTTAGTAGGTTTTGGATGTGTTGGTTCAGGATTGTATGAAGTATTAAATCAGTCAGCTTTGATTGATGCCGAAATAAAGCGAATTGTTGTTAAAGATAAATCGAAGAAGAGAAGTATTCCACAAGAATATTTTTCATACGATGTGAATGAAATCATTGAAAACAAGGACATCAACGTCGTGATTGAATTAATCAATGATAGTGATGTGGCCTATGATATTGTAAAGCGATCACTGAACGCGGGAAAAGACGTTGTAACTGCAAATAAGAAATTGCTTGCCGAGCATTTAGATGAATTAATTGAAATTGCGAATAAGAACAATGCGTCACTCTTGTACGAAGGAGCGGTTGCAGGATCAATCCCCATAATTAGAAATTTAGAAGAGTATTATAACAACGATTTTCTGAATTCTATTGAAGGAATTGTCAATGGAACAACGAATTACATTCTGACAAAATCAAATGATGGAGTAGATTATAAAACGGCATTGCAGGAAGCGCAGGATCTTGGATTTGCAGAACAGAATCCAACACTTGATGTTGACGGCTACGATTCAAAGTACAAATTGGTTTTACTGATCAAACACGCGTTTGGAATTACGACAACACCTTCAGAATTGTTTAATGTAGGAATCCGAAATGTCACATCT
>JABSPC010000446.1 GCA_013215515.1 Crocinitomicaceae bacterium | reverse complement strand
TGCTTCTCTGAGTTCCGAGCTTCCCCCTGTACCTGTAATAATAAATGAAATTGGATTTCCGTTTTGCCAGCCATTTGAAGAGATGACTTCTGAAACAATCGAAGATAAGTCCGGAGTTTTCTGTGCCGTTCCTGCTTGATTATCACTCCATGACGGAATGGATGCCCACGATACAATCGCTGTAGTAGGTGTTCGACTTGAAATATTGTCCGTCGTATTCTCGAAGGTTGTTGAATTTGAGATGTCCTCACCAACGATAGTAATTGTGTTGTTTCCTGAGCTTGAACCATCTGCTGTGAATTGGATGTAAGCGTTCGTAATTACAGAATTGGAAGGTATCGCAATACTTTCAAATCGCAATCCAATCGTTTGTAGCTCTTGAGTATTCCATGAATCGTATACCATTTCAATATCGGAGCTGGTAGTAGTGACATAAGATCCATCAAATTTTTCTTCAGCATCATCTGATGATGATTGAATGTATTGTTCAAATGTTTGAGATGAAACGAGCTGCACGCTCATGCATAAAAGAACTGATAAGTAACAACTTAGGTTTTTCATTTGAATGTAGTTTACTGATCACTAAAATAAGGATGATATAATTAAAAAGTGCAATTTACCCTGCTATTGAATTATAGAAGCATAGGTATCACTCCAGTTTAGTTCATTAAAACCGTCATGTAATTAACTCGCAGGTATTAAGGTGATAGTATAGACTAGAAGTTACTTAACTCTCTGTCAATTGAGATATCTAAACGTTCAGCTACTTCAAAGAAAGTTTTAAGTTTCCCTTTTGGAATAGATGATATAATTCGATCATTGAAATTGAGAACTACTTGGCGGGCAATTCTTCTTTTATCAATTCCTTCTTTCGTCAAAAATATTAGGACTTTACGTTTGTCTTGGTTATCTACTTTGCGGAATATGTATCCTTTTTCCTCCATTGTTTTCAATGTTCTAGAAAGGCTTGTTGGCTCCATTCCCATTTTTGGTCCTAGCTGAGTACTAGGTGTCCCCTTTTTGTCAATATTTAATAATATGAATCCAACGGAAATACTTACTCCGTAATCATTGGCTTTTTGATTGTACATTCTTGACATCTTGTGCCATAAATGACGAATCACGAAATCTACCATGTAGACTTTTTCTTCTTCTTTTTTAGACATGCGGGCTTTTGTTAGGTAGGGGTAAATAATAGTTAGAGTAATTAAATGTAGCCATTATTTTCATTGGTTATTTAATATGTAAGCTTAGAATTTTATCAATTGTGCAAAATGCAATTACGGTTGAGTTTACCACACTTTTCGAGAAATATTCACAGTTCCTTTGAATTTAGAAATGAGTTGATTTTCTTGGTTTTTAATATTTATCGAATAAATTCCTATTGTTTTTCCTCTATGAATTTCTTCACATTCTACCGTTAAAACATCATTCAGATGCACCGGTCGAATATGTGAAATCGAAGTTTCAATACTCACACATTGATATCCATATGCGTTAGAGCTAAAAGCTAAAGCCGAGTCAGATAAAGAATAAGTAATTCCCCCATGTGCAATTTCAAATCCATTTAGCATGTCCTTGTGAATAGTGGATTGAAGTATACAATTACCTTTATCGATTGACAGAATAGAAATGTTCATCCATTGACTGAACAAATCGTTTTTCATCATTAAATCAACAATTTCCTTAGGAGTTTTCATTCTTGATTGCTCTGTTCATTAAAGTGATCATTGCAGCGGTAACGATAAACAATTGCGTCGCTGTATCGTCATCTAAAGATGTACCGTCTTCGTCTTTTGTGGTTATTTCCAACATTATGAAACGAATAAGCTCGGGCTGATCTGTAAAGTCAGTGATAATATCCTCTTGATCTTTGTCGAAGTAATCATCTAACATTTGAAAAAATGGCTCTTCGAATGCTTCAATATCTTCAACACTAATTTGACGAAGTTGTGCTTGTTCTTGAGTGAATGTTTCCGAAATCAAACAATAGTAATAAATAAGCAACCCTTCTAACTGATCGTTTTTATATTCTACCGCTGCTGACATTACATATCCCAGCAAAGTTTGTTGCGCTAAAGCGTACGTTTCCGCTAATTTTTCAAGTCCTTCGTCGTTTAAATTATCGACTTTATTTATAGCTTTCTCAATGCTTTCTACGGAGATGTGTTTCATGTCAATTGTTTGATTTTGAGGCAAAGGTAGTAGTATTTTGAAAACCGCTTATGTATTTAAATTCAGCAACCTTTAAC
>JABSPC010000445.1 GCA_013215515.1 Crocinitomicaceae bacterium | reverse complement strand
TATTTGGAATTGCACCATGCGGAGATGACCAATCGAACTTTATTGTGACTGTTGAACAAGAGGTTTTTGCAGGAGCTGACAACTTAATTTCAATATGTAATCTGGCTGGATCATGGGTAGATTTGAATACTTTACTCGTTGGAGCAGATGCCGGTGGCACCTGGACAGAAACATCTGCTTCAGGGGTATTTAACGTGGTCACTGGAATTCTGAACACAGATAATTTGGCCGCAGGAGATTACTTCTTTATTTATGATGTTTTTGGCGTAGCTCCTTGTGGAGATGATCAATCGGAATTTATGGTTCGAGTAGAACAAGAATTGTTTGCTGGAGCAAACAACTCGACTTCAGTTTGCAATACAACGGGATCTTCAGTTGATATGAACACATTGCTTACAGGAGCAGATGCTGGCGGAACCTGGACGGAAACTTCGGCTTCTGGAGTGTTTAACACCGTTTCAGGAATCTTAAATGCTGATAATCTCAGCGCCGGAGCTTATACATTTACTTATGATGTATTTGGCGTTGTACCTTGTGGAAATAATCAATCGAACTTTACAGTGGTTGTATTCGATATACCAAATTTAATTGCATTGCCAAACTTAGATCTATGTGACAATCAAACATGCACACCTGCCCTATTTGTTGTAGATATTCCTGGCTCAATCGTCAGTTGGGTAAATTTAACTGGTATTGATATTGGATTTGGTCTTTCTGGAAATGGTAATCTTCCTTCTTTTACGACTATAAATGAAACAACATCAGATATTACGATAACAATTGAAGTTACGGCAACATCCCCTTTCGGCTGTGTTGGAACCTCATTTACATTTGACATAGTTATTCACCCTCTTCCGGTTGTTAGTTTCATTGCTGATGAATTAATAGGATGTGAATCACTCAATGTTTCATTCACAAATACTTCAACTGGCGGGCTAGTTGGTATATGGTATTTTGGTGATGGAAATTACGTTGAAGAATGGAATCCAACGCATACTTTTACTGAAGTTGGACTGTATGATGCTGGCCTTACTGTTACTTCCGTTTACGGCTGTGTTTCATTCGCTTTATATAGTGATTATATAAACATATTTCCTTCTGCCGTTGCTTCCTTCCAAATCGATCCGAGTCCAATTTCAATCTTAGATACACAAGTTGATTTCATTAATTCATCTACAAATGCAATTGGATATCAGTGGGATTTTGGTGATGATTCTCCAACTTCTACGGAAACAGATCCATCGCATAGTTATCCGGAGAATGGCAATCAAAATTATTTAATAACACTTGTTGCAGTAGGTGAAGGGGGATGTAACGATACTGTTTCTCAATTAATAAATGTAGAAGATGTAATTTTATTTTACATTCCGAATACATTTACCCCAGATGGAAATTCCATGAATGAAATGTTCCAACCAGTATTCACTTCAGGTTTCGATCCGTTCGACTTCCAATTGCTATTATTTAACAGGTGGGGAGAGACAATTTTTGAATCCCATGATGCCTCCATTGGATGGGGTGGTACTTATGCAAACAATGACTTAGCGCAAGACGGCACCTACACATGGAGAATTGAATTTAAGGAAACAATGTCAGACAGACGTCATAGCTGTGTTGGGCATGTAAATCTATTGAGATAATTTTTAGAGATACGAGATACACTTTCAAGTGCCAGCCAGTTCTCAAACATTCCAGTTTCACAACAAGGGAACCGATGAAGAATTTGTTCTACTCGATCTTTGTGGCTTGGATCATTTGGACGTGCCATTGCACCCTGAAATTGGAGTTAAAAAACAGGAAGGAAAACAAATGTGTGATTGCGTAACACAGCCTGAACATACCGACCTATATATCAATTATAAAGATCCATTTACTGGAAAATAAAAAACGATTGAGATTCACCGTGATAAATTATAATTCAAATCTAAAAGCATTTTGTTTAAGCCTAATCTAGATTTTATTAAATTGCATTACTAATTTGTAACTAACAACTTTCTAAAAGCAAATACAACCAATTTATTCACCAGATAAAACCACATTCATGAAACGAATTATTTTAATTGCGAGCATCGCAAGTGTATCAATCTTAATTTCCTGCGGCGACGGAAATACTCAGACAGGAAATGAAGAACCTAAAGAAGTCATAGAGGAGAGCGTTGAGGAAGAAGAAGAGCACAATCTATTTGTATCTGAAGATGGTAATTTCTCAATAAATTTTCTTGAGGGTACGCCAGCAATTAGTTCTTCAAAAGTTCCATCAGACCTCGGCATTATTGAAATGAACACCTTTATGTATGAAAAGAGTGTGACAGAAGTCTTAATGGTTGCATACAGTGACTATCCTTCTACAAAGGTAAATGAAGATGATGACGCTGACAGGCTGTTGGAAGGCGGGAAAAATGGCGCTTTAACAAATCTAAATATCCTAAGTCCAGATTCTGAAAAAGCAATTGAGCTGGATGGGCACCCAGGAATATTCTTTACTGGTAATAATGGTCAATATTTCGTAACGTACGAAATGTACCTAGTTAATAATAGACTTTATCAAATTGCAATATTACGCGATGGAAGTTACGCAAGTAAAGAGGATAGAGACACATTCCTCGGATCGTTTAAACTTTCATCAAGTGAGAAAGATGGTTCCGAAGAGTAAATGTTGGATTGACTCTTGATCAACGGAACAGGAATGTTTTAATGCACCGTTCAGATCGAGAGAAAAGTATTAATAAGGATCTTAGTAAAAACTAGGATCCTTTTTTGTACCGACATACCACGAAATCCCCCCCCTGCAAATACCAGGTGGCTTCATTTATTATTCTATCGTGTACTATTTACGAGCAAGTTATCTTTAATTATTCCCGAAAAACTGCGAATCAATTCCTACAGAATCAAATTTAAAAGCTTGATTGTTTTCGGTCTTGTCGAGCTTATTGCTAACAGTCAAACACCACAGCACAAGCTCCATACAGAACATTTTATCTGAATCATCAAACGTTGAACAATACTCATCTACCAATTCAATCAAAGGCTTTACGAGCATTAAGTTTGCCTTGAAATCAGCATCTTCATCGGAATAATTCAATTCTAAGAAATTATCACTGAACCATTCAATCGTATCTGTATATGGCGTTTTAATTCCTTCTTTATCAAGCTTAGGAATACGTGGGAATAACTTCTCGAACTGCTTCATAATTGCATTGTCGATCAATAGACGCGCAACTTCATCAGCCCCCTCCTGCTCTCCTTCGTACACCAATTCTATTTTCCCTGTTATCGAAGGAATGATCGATATGAAATCTACCAAACGAACAGACGTAGTATCTAAACCCGTTTCAATTAATCTAAGTTTC
>JABSPC010000444.1 GCA_013215515.1 Crocinitomicaceae bacterium | reverse complement strand
CGTCAGAGGACATTCGAACAATGAGCGCTAAAGAATGGCGTGAGAAAGCTTATGATTTGGCCAAGAGGCCTACGATGTTTGCGATTGGAATGGGGCAAGTTTAGATGGATTATTGAATCCATGATTGATCCAAAAGTGAGGCACGAACGATTCAAAATCTGTACCCCCATTGAAATGCAGAATCAATGACAAAAAAAGAACTAATTGAATTTGGACAGAAGTTAATTGAAAAAGGACGTACACCAACTGAAATACACAACGCAATTGCAATTAAGTCTTCCAGTAA
Source organism: Crocinitomicaceae bacterium (assembly GCA_013215515.1). Classification (GTDB taxonomy): domain Bacteria; phylum Bacteroidota; class Bacteroidia; order Flavobacteriales_D; family Crocinitomicaceae; genus UBA4466. The sequence goes on along the minus strand of JABSPC010000444.1, from coordinate 2,962 downwards.
AAAATTGTTAAATGAAGTTTTAGAACAAATCTTCATTAATGAAAAACCAACCATCAAAAGAAGCCCTGAAAGGACAAAGGATCTACTTAATGCAAATAAACTGAAACTCAATCTCGAGTATTCCATGAAAGGATTACTTAGGATTTCAGTAACTATTCTAATTGTTGGTGGAATCACCTATGGACTATCAAGTATAGAGGTAAATCAGAATGAAGTTTTTGGATGGACGACGCTTAGCCAAGGCCTCATCGTTACAATATTGTTCTTATTGGTTAAGTACAAAGGATTAATGAATTTACTTTTACCTGCCGTTATCATTTATTTTTCTATTTGGCTAATTGAACTTCTTATATGGGGCATGCCAAATGACTTGCTCGAAGTATACAATAGCCAAGCCTTGAATGTACCTCCGAGAATTAAACTTAATGTGGACGCCGGAATAGCAAGAATAATTGGCTTTATATTTCCCTTTGTATATTTAGGAGTTAAATTGTTTTTAGGCTGGTTCATTTACCTTCCATTTAGAAATCATCTAAAATATGAAGCTTTAACTCAAGACGTAAAAGATGACCTAATAGACTTCTAATTAATGAGCCCGAATAAATTATCATTAGCTTCACATAAAGAATAACACCCTATATGAAACAACTTATAACTGCACTTGCCCTACTAATTGGAACCTCAACTTTATTCGCTCAAAAAGACATAAAAGGAGTTGAATGGGGCGATCAGGTTGGTTTGAAAAAAGGGTTCAAGGGAACTGGTATAGGAATTATCAATGGTCAATATGTGACTGTGCACACGGGGTCTAATCAATATCCATTAATTACTACTTACGATCCTATCTCGCTTGAAAAGATTCAGAGTACCGTTTACAATGAAAAATTTAAGAGCAAGAAAGTTGCTACCAATCGAGTTTTCAATTTAGGAGGTAAGACCATAGTAATATCAAGTTATAAGGACGCAAGTAAAATAGATCATTTTATTTTTCAAAAGCTGAATGATCAATTCGAATCCGAAAAGACCCTAGAATTAGGAATACTTGGTCAGCCGGGATCATCAAAAACGTTCAGAAAACTTATAAAGACTGGGTTTGATAATTTCGAGAAGCTAGGGAAAACGATGGTTTACAGGATTGACAAAAAAACTGCTCGAATAATTCTATACACACTTGTAGATCAGAACAAGGCTTGGAAAGTTTCAGTTATCAATAATGAATTGGAAACTATTCAAGAGGCCAAATATGAAATTGAAGTCGGACCCTCGAGCAATGAAGGGAAAATAAGAACACTTCACAATAGATATATCGACGAGAATCTAAATTTAATTGAATTCTACTCTGAACAAGAATTTGAACCTATAGGAGAGGTTACATCAGCAAAAAGTTCCAAACTGAATTTCGCATTTGACTCCATTGCGATAAAGACTGTTACGTTCAGAAATTTACTCACGCAAAGTTATGTGTCAGCAGATATTAAATTCGATAAAATCCCTTTAAGTGTTAAGGTGTTATTGCTCGCTGATAAATCAACGCTTATTACAGGGACCTATGCATTAAAAATCAACAGACTGGACCCAATAAAAATACCTGTAGGAACTTTTGTAATAAAACTAAATGAAGCTTTTGAAGTTATTCAAAATGAATTTACTCCATTCGAAACAGTTTTCGAAGATGATATAAAAGATGAATATGTCGAATTACCCTTGACTACGGACAACTTAGTCGTTAAAAAGGTTTATGAATTGAGTTCTGACGGATGTACCCTACTGATGGAACGGGAAAAAAGATACAAAACTAAGTTTGGCAACACTCTCTATTTGAATGAAATTATCGCGGTGACTTATGATAGTGAAGGAAAAATGATTGCTGAAAATCGCTTTGATAAATTTCAAAAAAATACTGCTAGTGTATCTTCATTTAGCTCGAATATGATCAATGGAAATATTTATCTCATTTTTAACAGTAAGGGCGCAGGAACCTTTGTTGGCTACATGAGAAAAGGCACTCCTTATTACAGTAAAGAAACAGAAACCCAAATCATTCGACTGGCAACAAACGGACAGGCTACAGAATTTGACCTTTACCTGGTAGGTTCAAATTATTCAGCGATTATAATGATTGACACAGTTTTTGTAGAAAATGATAATGACATTTATATATACTGCAAGAATCAAACGAATTCATTTCTTTCGTTAGCTCGGGTTGATTTGAGCGCATTTTTTGAATAGCTTATTTGGGTCGCCTATCGGCTTTTAGATTGTTGGATCAGTCGCAAGCTCCTTTTTAGATTTTAGATTGATATTGGATTCATTGAAACCAAATCAATCCAAAAGGCGAAGCCACTCCAAAAGTGAGGGACGAGCGCTCTAAAAGCGCAGCGAATCTAACAATCGACTTACTTCATCCCCCGTCGCGTCTTAATTGCTTCGTACGAGTCTTGAATTTGTTGGAATTTCTCTTTCGCTCCTTTTTGATATTCGTCTCCCATTTGAGCCACTTTATCTGGGTGGAATTTGATCGCCATTTTACGATAAGCTTTCTTAACTTCTTCGTCGGTTGCCTCTGTCTCCAAGCCAAGAACTTTGTAATCAGAATCAACATCTCGGTAGAACATGTTCTTCACAGATTCAAAATCAATGTTCGAAACACCCATCATTCCTGCTATCGATTTAATCACGCTTATCTCTGAATCAGAAACATCTCCGTCGGCTTTGGCTATTCCGAATAAATAATGGAGTAATTGAACGCGAACCTCAGGTTGCATTCTCATTTGAATATCCTGACAGATTCGTTGTAATGGAATCTCGTTTGAATCTAAAAAACGTTTAAGCGTTTGTAAGTGCTGTTGTGAATATTGAGCCCCAAATTGCTGGTTAAAAAACGACTTGACATAATTCAACTCAGATTTTAAAACCTTTCCATCTGCCTTCATTACAGCAGCAGATAAAGCCATAAGCATTG
>JABSPC010000443.1 GCA_013215515.1 Crocinitomicaceae bacterium | reverse complement strand
TAGTTTCTTTGAATGTCGAGAGGTTTGTTTTTAGCTTTATTTGGCTCGAAGTATTTTGCTATTGAACGTTCGAAGTAGAAATCCCTATAAAATGTCTTAATGGTAGTCAAGTAGTTCTGAGCCTTCGTTAAATCATCCAATTCCATAGCGCACATATAGGCTTTGAATAGATAAGTCGGTGAAAAGTACGTGTTGTTTTCCGTCAATGCCGCTTGCTCGTATTGCTCAAGAGCCAATTTATATTTGCGCAATTCAGAGTAATTATCTCCTTTTAGCCCTAAAACCAAAGATTGAAGAGACTTAGGTTTAAAGTCAATGGAATTTAGTGCATCAATGGATTCGGAATACCTGCCTTTATTCAAGATTTCTCTGGCAATGATAAACTGTGCAATTTCTCCACCAATAGCGCCATCGTACTTTTTAGCAACGACTTCACACTTGGTTACGATCGCTTCCGAAGATTGTGATTGAGTCGCTACTATACATCTCCAACAGTTGAGCATACTTAAATCGTCCAATTCTGAATTTTGAGAAAAAGCCAGGGTTGAACTTAAGAAGCTAAAGAAAAAAACAAGGTAAATTGGATATCGCATGGCGTAAATTTATTCAATCTTTTCCTTAACTTATATAGAAACTTGTTATTATGGATCATATTGAACTTGGTCAATTGGGAGAAAACCTTGCGGCTCAGCATTTAGCATTAAAGAAATTTGAGATTCTAGATCGCAATTATAGATGGGGGAAATCTGAAATTGATATCATTTGCAAGCGTGATAATTTCTTAGTGGTCGTCGAAGTGAAAACACGGCAGACTCAAGTTTATGGCCAACCGTTTGAGGCTGTTACAAGGTCGAAGCAGAGGCAAATAATCAAAGTCACGAATCAGTATATAAAAGAGAATCAGATTGATTTGGAAGTTCGATTCGATGTTGTTTCAATCATCAAGAATCAATTCCAAACTAAAATTGATCACATCGAAGGTGCGTTTTATCCTTTGAGATAGAATTGAATTCTATCCATAATACGCTGATCTGGTTATCCTTCTTCTGACGTGTGACTTGTCGAATTATCGAATTATCGAACAATCGGATAGTCGAAATCCCTATCTTTGCACAAATTATTATGCTCGCGATGAACACAAGAAAAAAAAAATCTACCGGTAACGATTCTAAGAAAGGTGCGTTAAAAGGTAGGACTAGAACAAACAAAGGCGCTAAAGCGGCTAGCAGAACTACAATAAAAGCCGCAAACAAGGCCGGAGGTAAGGGGGCTGATACGCCAAAAGACAAGAAAGGGAAAGGTCGTTTTGCCGATTTTAAAGATAGAGTCAAAAAAGGAGATCCTTTACCTACGTTTAGTGAGGATGTCCGATTGAATAAATACCTCTCAAACGCTGGTATTTGCTCAAGAAGAGATGCCGATATACTGATTAAAACAGGCGTTGTAACTGTTAATGGGAAATCAATTACAGAAATGGGTTTCAAGGTAAAACCTACCGATGTAGTTAAATACGACGGAGGATCTATCAAAGCACAAAACAAACGCTACGTTTTATTGAACAAGCCAAAGGGATTCATTACTACAATGGATGATCCTCAAGGGAGGAAGACAGTAATGACACTTGTTCACAAGGCCTGTAAGGAACGCATTTATCCTGTAGGTAGGTTGGATAAAGACACAACGGGTTTGATGCTGTTCACCAATGATGGTGACATGGCAAAGAAGCTTACTCACCCACTTCATAAAGCATCTAAGATTTATCAAGTGGAATTGAATAAAAAGGTAACTTCAATTGATTTAAAAAAGTTAGTTGAAGGAATTAAGTTAGAAGATGGAACATCTAAATTTGATGAGGCTAAGTTCATTAATGATGACGATGCTCGCTTGATAGGGGTTGAATTGCACTCAGGGAAGAATCAAATTGTTCGTAGAACTTTTGAAGCCTTAGGATATAAAATAATGAAACTTGACCGTGTGACATTTTCTGGATTGACAAAGAAGGACCTTCCAAGAGGAATGTACCGTCATCTAACTGAGAAGGAGGTATCATTTTTGAAAATGGTAAAAGCAGTAGATAAAAAATAATAGAATAGATGAAGGTAATCTTTGCACTATTGATGATTGTTTTGCCGTTGGTTTCCAGTGCACAACACAATCGGAATAAAAATAAGGACTCAAAGGCCAAAGGAACGATGTTCGGATATTGGGGTTACAATAGATCGGCCTACACGAAAAGCAATATAAACTTTGTTGGATCCGATTATGATTTCACACTTGACGGGGTGGTTGCAGGGGACAATCCTGGTGTCATTAAAGGTTCCCAATACTTTAAGCTTTCGAGCCTTACGGTTCCTCAATTCAACGCTAGAATAGGGTATTACATAAAAGACCATTGGGCTATTTCAATCGGATATGATCATATGAAATATTTGATGGTAGATTCGAATAAAGTCTTTTTAAGTGGGTACGTTGGGTCAAATGCAGATCCGATTACGGGATGGGCAGGAGATTATAATGCCGAACCAATTACCACGAACAGAAATTATTTTCACTATGAAAATTCAGATGGGTTGAATTATCTCCGTTTCGAAGTAACGCGAACGGATCATTTAATTGAATCTGGAAACAACAACCAGTTTGTTTTATCTTCTAATTTAGGAATTGGTGCAGGAGGGTTATTATCCTACAATGATTTTAATTTTGGTGGTGAATACACGCTAAGAACAATTAGCATGTCTGGGTATGG
>JABSPC010000442.1 GCA_013215515.1 Crocinitomicaceae bacterium | reverse complement strand
TTCAGGGTATTCCTTAAATAAAACTTGTGCTCTAATGTTTTGACTCATCGTCCATTTGTCACGACTCTTGTATAGAAGGTAGCGACTCCTAGCTAGTAATTGTTTTCTAGTATCTCCTGTGAGTAGTACTTCAGCCGTATAAAAAAAGCCAAATCGAAACAATTTGAAGCTGAGTTAGAAGATTGTGACGCCTACAAAGAACTTCTAAAAATGATGTATGAGGAATAAAGAGGATTTTTAAGGCACCACCAATCTAAATTTTAACACCTCTTATCTAGTGATCTAAGGGTAATTATCCCCTGAAAACCTGACCCCACCACTGGTATACCGCCCACCAATAGATTTGGAAGCATAAGGTGCGGACATGTCAATATACGGTGATTGCAGTTCAACTGCTGAAGTATACGTTATTTCTGGTGGAGGCTTAACAAAAGACAACATTAATTGCGGCTGAGGAAAACCACCTGATGTAGCAGGATATATTGCCGAGATTAGCGGGTTATTCCAAATTGTAACTTCCAAATAATATTCGCCTGAAGCCCATACTTCGAATGATAGATAAAAACTTTCACGAGCCTTACCTTCCGTTACAGTTTCACCATGTACATTCCTGACTACATATTTGTCGTAGGTAGTGTTATTCCATGCAAGGTCATATCCCGATATTTTCTTTTCAGGCGTTCCCCTTTCATTCACATAAATCTGAAATTGTTTATTGACGGTATCCGCTTTGGCAGTAATCAGATTCAAGGATTGAAAATAGGCGATATCCTGATGCAATTTTTCGATCTTATCCAAATTCTCTTCCATCCATTTAAAACGCCTTGTGTAGAAATCGCGGATTTTCGAATATTGTTCATCCATACTTGTCTTGACCGGACCAGCAGCAGTAAACTTATCATCGCTAGAATTTTTCCATCGCTCTTCGTCTTTCTCAATATGCTCTTTCAATTGCACATATAAATTATCAATTAAATCTTCACCTAAATTCATTGAAAAACTACTCTGAAGTAGCGCTATCCTCTCCTTACAAAGGTTGATAAATGTAGAATCGTAGACCAAACAATGCCACCAATTTGGCAATCGTCCAATATTACTTAGTGATCCATTCTCACGAAAAGCCCAGCCTTCTGGATCGCTGCAATTCTAATATTCAACATTGGCCAATCCCAAATCCATATCCCAAATAGGACCGATAAAAATTTTCGGGAGAACAGAGTCATTAAGGTAATTGGAATACCGGTATAAATACATACTCGTTTTCAAACCATCAGGGTTTTTGCAAAGTTCATTAACGAGAAAATAATCGACGAAAGAGTTAATGTCTACCACTTCTGAATAATGCTTGTAACTCCGACCAACGGAGTCGAGATGAAGAAGCTCTTCAAATGCGTGTCCCATTAAGCTTAGCTGCTCTTGTGCTTCATATCTAATTTTCCATTTGAGCTTTTTACGCTTTGGATAAACAAAATCATAGTTCAAAACTCTTTTTCCTATTGAACCATGCTCATATCCCATACTATAATCAGAGGCGTCCCAATCCATTTTCACCATAAAGCCATTGTGAATTGGCTGCTCCATGGATTTCTTAGGGTCCATCACCTGAACTCTCCACTCGTCAACCTTGATCTTTTCAGCAAGCATGTACAACCCTTGGAACTCATCGTTAAGGTACAAATTGCAATAAACATATTTAGGAGTATAATGACCCAATGCATCCCACATTTCAAATGCCAATGCGTTCCGAGAAAAGCTTTTGTCATAAGAATTAGCGAGTAAAACAAAATCCTCTTCCGGTGGAAACCCAAAAATAGTTTCTGTTAATTCCTCTCCCAATCGTGTTCTGAATTCAAAATCGTAACTTTTCTTTTCGGCTAGCAAGGTTGAGTTTCCTCTCAGTTCAATTCCACAATTCCGCCAGATCTCAGATCGCGGGTAATCACTAATTTTTATTTCTGCGGTTACTTTTAAATCGTTTACAATTTCAAGTTCTGTAATTAAACGAATTTCAGGAATACCTTTTGGCGGTTCAACCGGATTTTGACCGAAAACAATATTCGACCAGCAAACCGTCAATATAAATAGAAGCTTCTTCATTTGATATAAGCACATACAATACACGGTGCTATCCGTTCAACTATTTCTAAAGTTAATTATAATGCTCTTAACGGTGAACTGATAAAAGCGGTCAATGCATAAAATATTACTTAACTTTCAATCCGAATTAAACAGCCATGAAATTACAAACCACCCTTCTCGCAGCAATGGTAATACTGGCCAGATGCTCAACAACGAATGAAAATATGATTACACCTCCAGAGGCAAAAAAGATTAAGAAAGAGCTCACAACTCATGGTGATACTCGAGTAGACAACTATTTCTGGATGCGACTAAGCGATAAGCAGAAAGAGGCAAAAAAGCCAGATGGTCAAACACAAGATGTTTTGGATTATATGAATGCTGAAAATGACTACTTGAACAAGATGATGAAGCATACAAAGAAGTTTCAAACAAGTCTTTTCAATGAAATCAAAGGGAGAATCAAACAGGATGATGCGTCTGTTCCATTTACAAAAAATGGATATTCCTATTATACGCGTTTTGAAAAAGGGCAAGATTATGCGTTCTATTGCAGAAAGCTAGTTGCTGATAATTCATCCGAAGAAGTGATGCTTGATGGTCCTGCAATGGGAAAAGGAAAATCTTATTTCGCAATTGGCGGTCAGAGCGTTTCAACAAACAATAAGCTCTTGGCGTACAGCGTCGATTTGGTTTCAAGAAGAGAATATACGATTCACGTGAAAGACATGTCTACGGGGAAAATTCTTTCTGATAAAATCACAAATACAACCGGTAATGCGACTTGGGCCAACGATAACAAAACATTGTTCTATACAAAACAAGACCCTATTACATTGAGGTCATACCAGATTTACAAGCACGTTATCGGAACGGATCAATCACAAGACAAACTTGTTTATGAGGAGAAAGACGACACTTTTGGCGTTGGTATTCACAAAACGAAATCGGGAAAGTATCTGATGATCACTTGTTGGCAAACGCTTTCAACTGAACATCGATATTTAGATGCGGACAATCCAAACGGTGAATGGAAAACAGTTCTTCCAAGAGAAGACAATCACGAATATTCTGTTGACCACTTTGGAGATGATTTTTACATCGTATCAAATGAAGATGCGAAAAACTTCAAGCTCGTTAAAACACCTGTATCGAATACTTCAAAATCGAATTGGGACATTGTACTTGCACATAGAGATGATGTTTACATTGAAGACATCGAACTTTTCAAAAACCATATGGTTGTAAGCGAACGATCAGAAGGACTCAATCATTTGAGAATTATAAAATGGGACGGAAACGATGATCACTACATTAAATTCAACGATCCAGCGTACACAGCATACGTAGGAATGAATCCCGAATTTGACACAGATGTACTTCGCTATGGATACACATCATTGACGACTCCAAATTCAGTTTATGATTACAACATGAACAATAAGGGGCAGGAAATGCTGAAACAAGCAGAGGTTATGGATAAGAACTTCTCTCCTGATAATTACGCATCGGAACGCGTTTTTGTAACGGCAAGAGATGGGGCAAAAGTTCCAATTTCTATCGTTTACAAAAAAGGGATGAAGAAAGACGGAAAAGCACCTCTGCTACTTTATGGATACGGTTCGTATGGAGCGAGCATGGATCCGTATTTTAGTTCAGTTCGCTTGAGTTTATTGGATCGCGGGTTCACTTTTGCTATCGCCCATATTCGTGGTGGTCAAGAAATGGGGCGCGATTGGTACGAAAACGGAAAACTGCTTAAAAAGATGAATACATTCAACGATTTCATTGATTGTGGTCAATATTTGGTTGATAATAAATATACTTCAAAAAATCATTTGTATGCCCAAGGCGGAAGTGCTGGCGGATTATTAATGGGTGCAGTAATCAATATGGCTCCTGATATGTGGAACGGCGTCTTAGCAGGAGTTCCATTTGTAGATGTTGTTTCAACCATGCTCGATGAAAGCATTCCACTTACGACTGGAGAGTTTGACGAATGGGGAAATCCTAAGAACAAGGAATATTACGATTATATGAAGTCGTATTCGCCTTATGATAACATTAAAAAGATGGACTACCCGAACTTGTTAATCACAACGGGGTATTGGGACAGTCAAGTACAATATTGGGAGCCGGCAAAATGGATTGCCAAGTTGAGAGCACACAAAACAGACGCTAACTTACTCATGATGTATTGCAACATGGATGTGGGTCATGGTGGAGCTTCAGGACGGTTTGAACGCTATAAGGAGGTTGCTATGGAATATGCTTTCTTGTTTGATTTGGAAGCGATCACGGAATAGTTTCGAGTTAGCAGCTAAAACCAACATTACGCCTGAAAATAAATTTATGATAGAAGCGCTAGTCTCTTCCGATTGGTTAAATAAAAATCTGGACAATTATGATTTGATCATTCTCGACGCGAGTCAATCAAGCAATGTAGCAGAGATCAATTCTGAATTTGAAAATCAAAAAATTAAAGGCGCTCGGTTTTTTGACCTGAAAGGTGCTTTCAGCAATCCAAATTCACTATTTCCAAATACATTTCCGAGTCAAGAACAATTTGAAATTGGTTGTAGAAAGCTTGGTATCAATAAGTCAAGTAGAATTGTTGTTTATGACAATCTCGGCATTTATACGAGCCCGAGAGTTTGGTGGATGTTTAAAGCGATGGGACATGAAAAAATTCATGTTTTAAATGGAGGATTACCAGATTGGATAAATCAAGGTTTGGAAACTGTTGAGCACTTTAATACAGATTATTCGACTGGTGATTTTAGAAGCAATTTAGGATCTGAATCAATCAAATATTTTAATGACATTAAGTCGAACATTTCATTTCAGAATTTCTTGCTTATTGATGCACGCGAAGAAGGCAGATTTAATGGAAAGGTAAAAGAACCACGAGAAGCTTTACGATCTGGACATATTCCAAATTCAATAAACATCCCATTTAACACCTTACTTGAGCATCCTAAATACAAATCAACAGTTGAATTAAAAGAAATTTTTGAAAATAGTCCTATCGATGATCGACCAATGGTGTTTAGTTGCGGGTCAGGCATTACCGCGTGTATTGTTCTTCTTGCATCTGAAATGGTATTAAACAACCCCAAAGCAATTTACGATGGGTCATGGACTGAATGGGCAACAAATAATTAGGAACATCAAATATAGACTGTTGAAAATTGTATTATTTACAGTGTATTATGAGCTAATTTTTATATCCTGATTAAACCTTTTAGAATTCCACCGGTCTAAACCATGGATATTAAAATTGACGACTATGAAAAATACAATCCTTTTACTTTGCCTGTCATTTGTTGCATCATCAGCGATGGCGACCGACATCGACTCCACAGGACTCGAAGGTGACAACTTAGACTTAAACGCTGTTCTTGAAATTTTCAAAGAATCAGATTCACCTGAAGATTTTGAGAAAAGACTAAACTCAGAAGGTACAAATGTAAATAACCTTGATCTCAACGAAGATGGAGAAGTAGACTACATTCGTGTAATTGACTCTGGCGACAGTACATCTCATGCTCTTACACTTCAAGTATCAGTTAATGAAACGGAATCTCAAGATATTGCGGTAATAGAGATTGAAGAAACATCAGAAGATTCTGTGCAGATGCAGGTTCTTGCAGATGTTGAATTATACGGAGATAATTATATTCTTGTACCGCAGGAGAAAAGCAAGAGTAGTTCTGTTACTATTGTAAATGTACGCAATTGGAGACCCATTCGACACATGTATGGGCCTAAGTATGTTTTCTACGTTTCACCTTGGAGATACAAACACCATCCAAAATGGTACCGCCCATGGAAAAGAGTTAAATGGAATGTATATCATGGTCGTGTAGTACATCACCATGGACATTGCAGAAGAGTTCGAACTCCTCAATTCCACAGAGCCCACCATCATTATCATCGTACACATTCAGCACATTTTCACACGGCACATCACCACAAGCATGGTAAAGTAGTAGGGAAATCAACTCCTGGAGGAAAAATATCTGGTACCAAAGAAAAAGCTCCTGCTAGCAAAAAGGCTCCTACTTCACCTGCTACGAAGCAAGCGGCAAAACCGGCAGGACAGAAAAAGCAAGTGGCAACTAATAAGTCGACTGCTTCTCCAAAGAAGTCTGCAACACCAAGACAAGCCGCTCCACAGCCAAATGAACGCAAAAGACCTGGAGCTCACAGCACTCCTGGTAAAACGAAGACGAAAGGTTCTTCAACCAAGAAGAACCCAGCTCAGAAACATAAGTCATCGGGAGGTAAAGGTGGAAAAAAGAGAAATTAAGTCCAAATACATATTCAAAAAGAGGTCATTCAAATTCACTGAATGACCTCTTTTGCTTTTAATCGGGTATAGTTTGCTATGGTTAATTGAAAAAAGCGTTTCTTTGCACACCGAAAAGTTTCGGGGCAATTGATTGAGAGAATGGCACATAAATCTGGATTTGTAAGTATTGTTGGTAGTCCGAACGTTGGAAAGTCAACGCTGATGAACCAACTTGTGGGTGAAAAACTTTCGATAGTTACCGCCAAAGCACAAACAACTCGACATAGAATTCTTGGAATTGTTAACGACGACGATCATCAAGTTGTATTCTCTGATACGCCAGGAGTGGTTAACTCTTCGTACAAATTACACGACAACATGATGGAGTCTGTCAACTCTTCAATTCAAGATGCTGACATTCTTTTGTTTGTCACAGACACCGTTGAAACAGAAATGAACCACAAAGCAACATTGGAACGCATCCAGAAATTGGATATTCCTGTTCTTTGTTTGATCAACAAGATGGACATGTCTGATCAGAAAATGGTCGCTCGGAAATTGGCTTATTGGAAAAGACGTTTACCTAAAGCAGTAATTTTCCCAATATCGGCACTTCATGGATTTGGAATTGAAGGAGTTTGGGCAGAAATAAAAAGCCACATTCCTGAGAGTCCTCCGTATTTTGAAAAAGATGCGATTACAGATAGACCGATGCGTTTCTTTATTTCTGAAATAATTCGCGAAAAGATCTTCATTCACTGTCAACAAGAAATTCCATACTCATGTCAAGTTGAGGTTGAGGAATACATTGAAGAAGAAGATATTACTAAAATTAGAGCCAATATTATTATCGAACGCGATTCTCAAAAGGGAATTTTGATCGGTAAAGGAGGCACCATGCTAAGACGAATTGGGACGGAAGCTCGAAAGGAGATTCAACAATTTATTGATAAGCATGTATATCTTGAAACATTCGTAAAGGTTGATAAAGACTGGCGTGGATCTTCATCTAAATTAAAGAAATACGGGTATTAGAATACGAAATTGATTGGTCTATTTTGACCCATTGAATACGAAAAGACATGAGTAACATTATCGCAATAGTAGGAAGACCGAATGTAGGTAAATCAACGCTTTTTAATAGATTGACGGAATCGCAAGCCGCAATTGTTAAAGAAATTAGTGGTGTGACCAGAGACAGAATTTATGGTCGTGGACAATGGAACGGTTGCGACTTTTCTGTTATCGATACCGGTGGTTATGCAAATGGAACAAACGATGTTTTTGAAGCTGAAATTCGCAAGCAAGTAGAGATAGCGATTGAAGAAGCTCACGTGATCATTTTCATGCTAGATGTTATGACTGGGTTGGTTGATCTAGACATGACAGTTGCAAACCTTCTTCGTAAGTCAAAGAAAAAAGTATTTATTGGAGCCAATAAGGTTGATAATATTGACCGCCTTGGATTGTCGTCTGAATTTTGGTCGCTTGGTCTGGGTGAAGTATTCGATCTTTCAGCGGTAAACGGAAGTGGAACAGGAGAAATTCTTGATGAGATTGTAAAAGAGTTCGATAAAGAAGATGAAACAGTTCTTGAAGGTGAAGGCCTTCCTCGATTCGCAATTGTTGGAAAGCCGAACGTTGGGAAATCATCATTAGTAAACGCATTAACGGGTGAAGAGCGAAACATCGTTACAGAAATCTCAGGAACAACAAGAGATTCAATTCACTCACGATACAATGCCTTCGGTTTTGATTTCATGCTAATTGATACGGCGGGAATTCGTAAAAAAGCGAAAGTGCACGAAGACATTGAATACTATTCTGTTCTTCGTTCGGTTCGTTCAATTGAAACTTCGGATGTATGTATTTTCATGGTTGATGCTCAGGAAGGAGTTCAAAAACAAGACTTGAATATTTTCTACATTATTGAAAAAAATTCAAAAGGTGTCGTTGTTCTTATCAATAAATGGGACCTCATTGATAAGGATCACAAAACAATGGCTGAATATGAGGATATGGTTCGTGAGCAATTAGCTCCCTTCAATGATGTTCCAATTATTTTCACCTCAACTTTAACGAAACAACGTATTCATAAAGCGCTCGAAACAGCAACTAAGGTTTACGAAAATAGAATTAAGAAAATCCCAACATCAATCTTAAATGATGTGATGCTGGATATTGTTCACGCTCATCCTCCTCCAGCGACAAAAGGGAAGTATATCAAAATAAAGTATGTGCAACAATTACCAACACATGCACCTGCATTTGCAATTTTCTGTAACCTTCCGCAGTATATTGGTGATGGATACAAGCGGTTTATTGAGAATCGATTGAGAGAAAAGTTTGATTTTCAAGGAGTTCCAATCAAGATCTTCTTTAGAAAGAAGTAATTGTTCATTTACTTTTCTTGGGTTTAACGGCAAAGGCTGAAGTCCTGTGTTTTAGCTTGATAGGATTTAACCGCGGAGCCGCAAAGACACAATGACACAATGAAGAACTGTGTTTTAAGGCGCAAAATTTTGCATCACTTCGTTATGCTTGTGTCAAACACGAATTAATTAGTGCCTTTGTGTCCTTGCTCCTTTGCAGAAGCATTGGCGAAAGCGTTGTGGTTAAATTCCCTCCCAATTATTTCACAATAAAGTTGCGCATCTAATAGATTCGTCTACATTTGCCATAATGAGTAGTTCAACACTACATACCGTCATTATTATTAAGCAGAACACATCCTATATGTGCTTCTGTTCGACGAGGTATACACTGAATTTTATTATTCAAAAGTAAATACCAAACAATGAGTTCTTGATCTCATTCGAATTAAAATCAATCAAATCATTTTTTATTTCTTAATACCATTTACAATGGAAACATTGGCAAAATCTCAAGGATTACCCCTAGAGCAAAGAAAGCAAGCAGCGCTAATCAACAAAATTGAAACGCTGGAAAGAAGAACCCGCGAATTGGATGAAAGTATCCGATATGCTGGAATGTTGCAACAATCCATTTTGCCAAACGGCCTCATTTTTAAAAACAATTTTAAGGATGCCTTCGTTTATTATCAACCCAAGGACGTAATTGGCGGTGACTTCTACTGGATTTACTTACACGGC
>JABSPC010000441.1 GCA_013215515.1 Crocinitomicaceae bacterium | reverse complement strand
GAGTACCTTATTTCGGAAATTCCATTTCACAATTACTCTTGGGAGTTGCTAAGAAAAAGCACACACGTTTGGGTCTTGTATCCGAGTTAACGAAAAGAGAATTTCAAGTATTGCGCTTAATTGCTGAAGAGAGAAATCACGATGAAATTGCATCCGAACTCAAAATCAGTAGAAGAACAGTTGAGGGCCACAAGAAAAATCTAACTGCAAAATTAAACGTTCGCAGTTCGGTAGGGCTGGTTAAGTTCGCGATTAATAATGGCGTGATTTAGGGGGGAATAAGTAAATATAAATTTACTTATTCCATAATTTGAAAACACTTCCTAAGTGTAAAACCACTCACTTCGCTTCAAACACCTTCTTTACCGTCCCATCGGAATACAAATAAAACAAAACCGTATTCGCCTTAAATTCAGTTTCCTTTCCACTTGTATCTACAATTCTAACCAGTTCTTTCGTATCCGTCGATGCTGTGCTAAACTGTATTTGATCAATATCAAGCGTTAAGCCCCAAATTAGCGTAGCATATTCCGGATGATCAATAAACGGGGTGCGGGTGTTCTGATAACTGTTATAGATGATATCGTTTCTATTGCGCTCCCAATCGTCAACTGGATCGTCTAAATGCCATTGATAAAGGTCGGATAGTTTTGCATGAATTGGTTCTTTGGTGTGGTTATCTGATGGGATAGAATCGATTATTTTAAGATCTGGCTCACCATTTTGACCTTCGTAACGCGTGGCCATATAGAAGATCATTCGGGCTACATCACCTTTCACGTTGTCGTTTGGTTTCCAAACCCACTCGCTTGAACTGGTGTAACTCCCCGTTGGTCCATTTCCGTCAATATATTGGTTCGAACATTCGGCAAACCATCGGCTGTTTCTTGCAGAGTTAACTGTTACATCGCATGGCCGCAATGCATGAACATCTGTCCCAGGTCCTTTTGCTGTTCCAAAATCACCTCTGGACTTCGCCCAAACATGTTCTCTGGACCATCCCGATCCTGAATTGTATTCTGAATTCGCATCTAAAGACCAGCCGGAATAGATTAGAAGTACATTATCTGGATTTGTAGTATCTCTATCCGTTTCTTTTAAAATGTCCCAAACGTCCGTTCCTGAACTGGTGTATGGAAATTCAGTATGATTTCTAATAATAAGGTTCAATTGTGTCCTTAGACTATCGCCCGAATATTGCTGGGCTGAATCGTAATATCCTTCTCGAATTTGTCCAAAACTGAATGCGGTGGCAAACAATAATGAAGATAGTAATAGCTGTTTCATTCGTGTTAAAGATACTAAAAAACGAGAGGATAATTATTGCAAATAATGCCGTTTAAATCTGGAAAACTCTAAAAGTTGAATTTCTAAAAAAGATCATTAATATTGAGGTGTGAATCTCAAATATCGGGAAATAACACACGCTCAATTAAATGGCATTACTATTGTAAGAAATGGAAAGAAACTAAACACCACTTATGAACTATTTTCTATTAATACTTAGCCTTGGGGCATCCACATTAACGTTTGCTCAAGGTGAATGCCTTATGGTTTACAAAAGTCATCACTTCGTGTTTAATTCAACATCAGACACGGTATGGATTTGGGTGGACAATAAAAATCAAAAAAGTTTCCCGACTAAAGGTCCAAAGGCATTTAGAATAGCCCCGAATGAACGTATAGAAATCTCAGAGCTGGCATGGGCAGAAGAGTTCCGTGATCCAACATTATGGTTCGCCTTCAAAGTGAAAACGCAAGGGTTAACACGTCTGTGTGATTCAAAAAACTGGGAATTCGAAAGGCTCAGCACAACACAAGGAGAGTACAGTTTAATACTAAGCCAATCGGATGAAGGGAAGTACATAATCGATAAGAATTCACTTCTATCCCAAGAGCTCCCTCCAATCCCTGAACCAGAACCTGTAAAAAGAGAAAGAGAGATCTATGACTTTTCCGATCCAGAGGCTGAATTCCCTGGTGGGGCAAAAGAAATGTATAAATGGATGTCGCGTAATACTAAGTACCCGCAATCAGCCATTCAAGACTCGATTTCAGGAAGAGTTTATATTCAATTCATTGTTGAAGAAACGGGTGAATTGTCCAATATTGCCGTAATGCGCTCACCTAACGATGCATTAAGTAAAGAAGCCATCCGATTAGTGAAATCCATGCCGAAATGGAAACCAGGAATGATTAGTGGTGAGGCGGTTCGCATTCGGTATAATATACCTGTAAGATTTAATTTGGATTAGTTTAAGAATAAGAGCATCCACAGGGTCTCAAGGTTCTGGATTGGTCTTAGTCTTTCTTCTTTTTAATGTGAAGAACATGCTGTTACAGCTAAAAACAATTGGACTAAAAATTTCGACTTCAATCTATTTTGGCTTTACAATTTAATTGGAGCACTCTATTTTTTTGAAATCAGTAGGGCTTGGAGAAAAAAGAACCATCAACCGAATCAAAAAAAAGGAGAAAAAACGAGGATAATAATTTCATCGAGGAAAGTAAGTCTCAATATCGATTTCGCGGCATAACTATCACAGTTTTTGGGACAACAATCTATCCCCTATTCTTCGGTCCAAACTCCCTGAAATTTTCCGAAACTTTCCAATACTCATGACACTTGGCTTGCAGGCTTTTTAAGAACTTAGCATTAGGCTTCGTCGTCTCTGGTGATAAATCATAGAGTTCTTCGCACATGTCATAAAAGCTTTCTAGATTTTGTTTACTAGTTGAGCCCCCTTTATACAGAACCAAACTCGTTAATGGAGGTCTACCATTTTTTGTTTCACTCAATGAAATTGCTTCCAAATCATCATTAAATTCCTCCCGATCTTCAGGATCTCGAAAATCATACCCGGTATCTGAAGCCGTATTCAACCTAGAAAAGGTAATCGTTTTGTTTTCAACCGCTAAATCTATTAAGGTATCTCTTATTTGTCGATTAACGTAGATTTCTTCCATGATGTATTGTTTATAGGGTTACAATGTATGGTTTTATTGCGTGGGGTCGGTTGAAGCGTTTTAAACCTGTTGAAACAACTAAATTAATTGAGTTATCTATTCCCTATTGAGATGGGAAGGAATAGCCTTCGAGAATCTAGTCTGCCACGGCAGAGGAAACAGGTGCCAGAGGCTATAGAAGTCAACGGGTGACTCTTAAACCTAAGTTTTATTGCGTGTTTTCGACGGGCATACCATGCCATTTCAAAAAGTATTCGAATGTTTCTCTAGACGTTTTTTGAAACTTGTACGCGAATATTCGATCAAGTTTATTGCGGTTTAATACTGGGCGATATTTGATAAAGTCTAAATGTTCTCTTTTATACTCCGTTATTGAAAGTCGGTTCAAGAGTCCAATAATTCTGCCGAGTACTTTTTGGTTTAGTGTTATGAATCGTTTGGATTGTATTTCGGCAATCTCTTCCATGGTAACCCATCCTTCGGCAGCAACATTATATGAACCGAAAATTTCACGTTCAACAGATTCGATCATGCATTGTACCAAATCTTCGTCCCAAACAAAGGAGAAGGGGATCATGGTATCTTTCAAACCGATAATTATATCTCGGTCGAACCAGCGCGATATAACGTTGTTACAGTTTTTCCCTAGTATTGAACAGGGTCTGAAAATGGTGAGGTTTAGCATGTGCTTTGTACAAAATTTACTAGCGACGCCTTCTGCAGCTACTTTGTTTTTTGCGTAAGTAATGATGTGATCATTTTCCAGTGCTTGACTTTCCGGAATATAACGAGGCAAACCAGCTTTATAACCGTAAACAGATCCGCTCGAAACAAATATAAAGTGGTTGATACCAGCTGCTAGTGAAGCCTGCAATGCGTTATGCAGCCCATTGATTTCAATGTCGTAAATTTCGGCTTCGGTCATTTCTTTATTGGACATAATTCCTACCAAATGAAATACAATTTGAGGCTGTATTTCCTTCATTATAGTTAGGACCTTACTGGATCGAATATCCAATCTATGTGAAGTTAGCCTTGGGTTTTGAATACTGGATTCACCAACATCTAAGCAATGGATACCACCCTTGGGATAGTGCTTTAGCAATTGGGCGATTAATTTAATCCCCAAACTGCCAGCCCCACCCGTAACTACAATTTGTATGTTGTTGGAATTACCCATGGGATAGAAATTTGATTCCTTTTTTGAGCAATTTCAAATAGGCACGGTTATTTACATAGTATTGGCCGCCCGCGGGAACTTTGTATTTGTAACCGCCGCTCAAGTCCGGATAGTTTTGCATTCGTTCTTCGAATTTACTTGCTGTAAGCTTAGAGTGTTCTTTCGCGTTCAGGTATTTCCCAATGATCATGGCTTGTTGGTATCTTCCATCCCATCCTAAACCAACAGAGCTAACCAATCCCATAACGAATAAATTCAATCGGGATTTATTGAAAATATTGAGGAACAAATGCGGGCATCCATCTTCCCAATTCAAGTGCTCATTGTCAATGAAAGAATACTCTAACTTAAATCCTGTGGCCATAATTAGCGTGTCAAATTCATCGGATGTTCCATCGGAAAAGAAGACTCTTTTCCCTTCATAGTTGACCGCTTCACGGTGTATTTTTATATGTCCATGACCAATTTGATACCTAAGCTGAGAGTTAATTACGGGGTGCTTTTCATAAATTCTGTACGGTGGTTTTTGAAGCCCAAAATTTTTAAATTTTCCCGAAACGATGCCTATAAACTTTTCATGAATAAATTGCTTGATTCGTATGGGCAAATTGGCGCCAAAGGAGGTACTGTCTGCAGGTTTTCCTAAGAGGTATTTGGGGATGATATAATTCCCATGCCGCATACTCAAACCCACCAATCCATTTAACCGAGATAGATCGCAGGCAATGTCGCAGCCACTGTTTCCCGCTCCAATAATTAATACCCGTTTATTTTTGAATGAATCGTATTCTTTAATGGTACCTGAGTGAATAATGTCTCCTGAAAATACATCTTCAAATTTAGGGTAGCTCGGAGCGGAGTAGAGACCGGAAGCAATAATGACTCCTGAATAAATATGTTTTTCACCACTCTCCAATTCAATTTCCCATTCTTCGGATTGCAACCGTACCAAACGTTTAATACTGGTGTTGAACCTGAACGATTTATTGAGATCGTAATGTGCAGCGTATTGCTTTAAGTATTGAAACACTTTTGTATGGTGTGGGTAATCTTCTTGAATATCCTGCATCGGAAAATGTTTGAACTCAAGTCGCTTTTTTGAGGAGATCACATGTACATTCGGGTAAAGTGCACTTTGTGGGTTGTTAAAGTTCCAAAGTCCACCTACAAACTCCGACGCTTCATAGCCTTGAAAAGAAATACCCATGTCGGAAAATACCTTGGCACATGAAAGTCCTGAGGGTCCTGCTCCGATGATCGCATACTTCTTATCCTGCATAGGCATTAAATGCTATAAATTGTAACTAAAGCCAACACCGGCATTTGCTATTTTCGAAGTTTAGTGTCGATTGTGAGACGAAAGTATTTTGGCTATCTCATCCGATCTGTTGGTCATAATAAAGTGCGAACCATCCTGAATTGGATGGTCTACATTTCCGGTGTAAGGAAATATTCGGTCTTTGGTTCCGTGAATTCGAATGGCCTTTGGAATCAAGGTGTTTTTCCACCGAAAAAAACTGTCCAATCCCCATTTTAGAAATTCAGCATCTGCATTTGATAACAATCGAGTCATTCGTTCCTGGTCATTCTTTTTTTTGATACCCGCGATACACCGTGAAATGAAATTCTCATGCCTAACGATTGCATTAGGAATAATTTTGTGCAAGCGAAGAAATAATGCAATTTTAAATTTTAAAGGAATTTCTGTCGTTTGAGATACGCTAGACACGAGGTAAAGTTTTTCCGGCGTGCGAATTTTAGAAAACTCAGTTGCTATCATTCCTCCAAATGAAACGCCCAACAACTGGTATTTTTCAGGAAGTTGAAGTTTCTCAAATAAGCGTTTCGAATAATGACTGAGCGATTCGTCCTTCAATGGCGTATTGTATTTTATATGTACGAGCTCGACTCCTTCAGGATGTAAATTCTGAAAGATCTGATCGTCTTTGAAAAGACCACCCAAACAATAAATTGTAAACGCCATTTTGGTTCGGTTTAGTTGGGATAAGGTGTCACCTATTACCCTTCTCATCAGGGATAGAGAAATTTACCTCTTTCTATAATATACAAAAAAAAAGGCAGGAAATCAAATGAAATGTTTGAAGGAATATTAGACCATCGGCACTGTATAGGGATGTAATTATATAAATAATTAGGGTTACCCCCTTTAGATCGCAGAGTATTTGATTGACTGATAGGTGATTGGTTTTTCTTTAATCATTCTATAAAGAAGTTTTTCTAGGATTGTTTCTCTGAAATTCAATCGGTTAAACCGAAATAAATACTCTTCAATATATTGATTAGAGTCTCTTTGTTGCAGTATGAATGCACGCCTCTCAACCAGTTTT
>JABSPC010000440.1 GCA_013215515.1 Crocinitomicaceae bacterium | reverse complement strand
TCCACGATCCTCCATATTCTGAATGTACGTCCTAATTACAGGAACTTTACAGGCTGTCTCTCCCATTGAAACTTCTACTTTACCAATGCGATCCCCAGCACTCTTACATGTTTCAGTCAATTCAGGAACAGCCCCTCCAAGTGCAATCACATATCCATTCATACAATAGCGCACTCTATTTGGAGCGTCTTGAATTTCCTTTTCGATTCGGCCTATTAAAGATTCGTGGTATTTTAAATCCAATTCTTCATTAGGGGCATATCCAAAATGACAATTCATTGCAGCCCAACCTGCCTCTTGAAGTTTATCATTCCCACTATCAATCCACTTTTTTGAAATTTCAATACAATCTGGACGTTCTCCTACATTCCAAGCAACTGCATATTCTGATATCATGTACCAACCCGCAGACAAAGCCCATTCCTCCAATCCTTCCTTAGTAAATTCTGACGGCACAGCAATTAATCCTGCCAAATATTGAGCGTCAGAATTACCAGTTTCAAAAAGCTCAAGAGCCAATTGATGATTTCCTTTGAGCTTTTTTAGTAGAGGTTTTAAGTCCGAAACTTTAACACCATAAAATCCTTCAGGCGCTCCGTGCTTCGCATATATTTTTCGTGTTGATTCATTACCCTTACTTTCAAGGTAATCCATTACTTCTTGTAATTCCATAAAATGATTTAGATACTGATACCTTCTGCTCTTAAGCAATCTCTTACTTTCTTCTCGTGCCTAGCACGATCATCAGGAGTTTGATTTGGATTTTGTGCTAAGAACGCTTTACATTTAGCATCGATAACATCAAATCTTAATGACAATTTATCGAAAGCTGCATCAGAAAGTTCATTCATGAAAGCCTTATTGATTGAGTCATTCTTAATAACACATTTACAAAAATTCCATTGCTGACCGTGTTTCTTTTCAATCTCAGCTAAATTTTTCAAAAATTCCACGCGATCCTCTGGATTAATTAAAGACATATCCATATTGGATTTAATATGCAAAGAATCCGAAGTAGCCGTTAAACTATCTTCTTCTGTCATTATTTCTACTTTAACCTCCTTAGGATTTGAATCTTTCGATTCACCACCACAGCTGGATAAAATCAATAATAACGATATGAAAGCAATTGTAATTTTCAAAGCAGTTATTTAAAGTACAGTATTAGTATAAATAAGTTTGGCAACCTATACCGTATAAAAATAGCATTT
The DNA here is from genome assembly GCA_013215515.1 of Crocinitomicaceae bacterium. Taxonomy (GTDB): domain Bacteria; phylum Bacteroidota; class Bacteroidia; order Flavobacteriales_D; family Crocinitomicaceae; genus UBA4466. The sequence continues at coordinate 3,171 of JABSPC010000440.1, read as the reverse complement.
TATGTTAAAAATTTCATCATATGTCTAAGCTATTTTTCAACGGGGTAAACTCAGCTAACAAAATCGGTTTAGTACAAGCCGAAAAAAATCCCTTGAAAGAATTCTCTCAAGGGATTTTTCAACTTTAAAAAGGTCGATTATTTCTTATCCAATTGATCATCTGGTGAGCTAGATATAGCTGTTTTATCCAATCTTAACTTTCCACTTTCCGTAGAGATTAAAATTGTAGACTCATCAACTGCGAGGATTTTCCCATGAATTCCTCCTATAGTAACAACTTTGCTACCAACACCTAAATTTTCGCGGAACGCTTTAAGTTCCTTTTGCTTTTTCATCTGTGGTCTCATCATGAAGAAGTAGAATACTACAACCATGAGAAGAATCATTACTATATTCATCTGGTCTTACTATTAAATTTATTATTTATTCATTATCAAGGCCTTTATTTTCAGCTGAGTAACTGAAGGACTTGTATTAGCTGTGACATTTACGTGTTTAGACAAGATACCTGAACCTAATCTATCCGTTTTAACTGTTGCAGTGATTATATTCGATTCACCTGGTGCAATCTTTTCTGGATACGAAGATACCGTACAAGAACATGAAGGCTCAACACTAGCCAGAATCAAAGGATACTTTCCAGTGTTTGTTACTTTAAACTTTGCGGTTACAACCTCACCTTTCATTACTTCTCCAGCATCGTATAAGCGATCAATTTTCATTGTCGTCTTATTCCCTACTTGTACATCTTCTTCTGCTGTCTCACAAGAAACAAACATTGTAAGCAACAATGATAGTGTCAATAATTTCATCATAATTCTATTCTTTTAATCCTCGTCCAACTTTTTTGATCAATCCCTCTTTATCAAGACGACCAATTGCTTTATCGAGAACTCCATTAATAAATCCATTACTTTTCGGTGTACTATAGAATTTTGAAATCTCAATATATTCGTTTAGCGTCACTTTGGTTGGGATATTATTGAAAACTTGCAATTCTGTAATCGCCATTTTCATTAGAATTACATCCATTTTTGCAATTCTATCCAATTCCCAATTACTCGTTAAATCATCAATCAACTTCTCGTTCTCTGCATCCATTGAAATGGTTTTACGGAGTAGTTGTCTGATAAAATCAACCTCATCTTCTTTATCCTTATATAAAGGTAAAATTTGATTAGGACCTTCTTCGTTAAAATTCTTTAAAGTTTTGACAACCATTGAACAAGCCAAATCGATATCATCCATCCAGTGGATGCTTTTTTCTTCGAAGAAATCATAAAGCAAAGGGAAATTTGCAATTTCTGATTTAAACACGGCAATCGCAAAAGCCCTATCTTCCTCAAATCCTTTGGATTCATTATTCATGAACTCAAAGTATGTTTCGCTCTCCAATAACCCTAGGTACATTTTACGAAGCATTTCTTGATCCTCATCCCCTACCCAATTCACTTTTCGATCTTCCGAACAAGCCCTTAATTCAGGATGGTTTCCCAAAATAGAAATGAACTGATTGTCGATGAATTTAGTATTAGGATTTAAATCTTCTTCCCTTGGACGCATCTTCTTCTTAGCATCTTCGATTCTTCTTGTTCCGAGAGCCTTCAACTCATCAAAAGTCAATAACAAGTACAGATAGAGATCAAAAATGCGATCAACAGCTGTCAATAATTCTTTTTCCGAAACTGCCGTACCTCCATCTTTAGATTGGAAATAAGCATATAACGATTGAAGGACTTTTACTCTTAAATGTCGTCTATTCAGCATTCGCTTACATTGGAAGTTTTACTTTTCCAATAGAATCAATTCGCTCTTCTGCCATTTTATTAGCAATCTGATATGTCGGAACATTTTCAGATGATGAACGTTTGACGATATTGTGAATCGTAGTGTAAATTTCTTCGGCTTTATTCATTGCCCACTCTGGTGTTAATCCTTTAACCTCAGAATAACAATTGATAACACCGCCTGCATTTAATGCAAAGTCAGGAGCATAAATAATTCCTTTCCTCATCACCTCAGTACCATGTAATCATTCTTGTTGAAGTTGATTGTTTGCAGCTCCTGCGATAATTGAACATTTCAATTTTGACAATGTTGTATCATTTATGGTTGCTCCAAGTGCACAAGGAGCATAAATATCCATGTCGATCTCATATATCTCATCCAAACCAACCACCTTGGCTCCGTATTTGTCAGCAACTCTTTTCAAAGTTGGTTCGTGTATATCTGTAATATAAACCTCAGCCCCTTCCTTAGAAAGCGCTTCAACCAAATATTCACCCACGTGTCCAACTCCTTGAACAGCGACTTTTTTACCACTTAATGAATCAGAACCAAATTGTTCTTTAGCACAAGCTTTCATCCCTACATAAGTTCCATGAGCTGTAACCGGTGATGGATCTCCACTTTTACCTGGAAGACCAACAACATGATCTGTTTCCATACTCACACATGTCATGTCCAATGGATTGACCCCTACATCTTCAGCAGTTATATACTTACCAGCCAAACTGTTAACAAATTTTCCAAATCTTCTAAACAAAGCCTCAGACTTCATAGCTCTAGCATCTCCAATAATAACAGCCTTACCTCCTCCTAAATTCAATCCAGAGATTGAATTCTTGTAAGTCATTCCCCGAGAAAGACGAAGCACATCATTCAACGCTTCGATTTCATTCTTATAATTCCACATTCTCGTTCCTCCGAGAGCTGGGCCTAAAGTGGTGTTATGTACTGCGATTATTGCTCTTAAACCTGTTTCGTTATCATTACAGAATAAAAGTTGTTCATGATTGTATTTGCCCATTTGAGCAATTACAGGATTTTCTGCGAGGTTCGTATCCTCAATATTTTTTACTTCAATCATATCAAAGCGCTAAATTATCTCAATCTATTATTTACTTTTACAACGCCATGTAAATAGTGGGGCAAAAATAGGAAATTATCGCATGAAGTCACTCAGCTATCTCAATAAATATTTCATAAAGTACAAATGGAAAATGCTATTGGGAATTCTATTCATTATCGGAACAAATGTTGCCAAAGTTAATATGCCCCTTTATTTTGGTAAAATAACTGACGAATTAAAAGATTGGAACAGCACCTATAACCCCGACGACGTATTCTTTTACGCGTTTAAAGCTGGCGGAACCTATATGCTTCTTGCAC
>JABSPC010000044.1 GCA_013215515.1 Crocinitomicaceae bacterium | reverse complement strand
AAATAAGGGTCGTAAGCCAGTTCGATCAACTTGTCCAATGTTAAATTGCGCGCTTTGTTCAATAAAGGAATGGCATGAATTCCTCTAAAATTTTCTGTAAATGAGCTCATGTAAGCCGGATAATCTTCCTTCTTAGGGCTGTACTTTCCAGCGCAGGTAAAAGGAGTTGAATTGCAATTTTGAATCCAGCCGGTGCCTGGGTTTTTCACAAATATATTCTCACTCAATTCATGAAGCCCCTTCCAATCTGTATCTGGATTACTTCCATCAACGGGTTTTGTATAGTCAAACCGCGTATCTCTTTTGGGAATGAAATTACCGTGATAGTAGGCTATGTTTCCTTCTGCATCAGCATAAACCGTATTGTTAGAAGAGTTCGTTCGAATGTCCATAATTTTATTGAACTCCTTGTACCTCGCATTTTTGGTTCTGGAATACGATTGCTCCAAGGCTTTTATTGGATCCCACATTAAAGCCGTTGCAACCCATGTGTCTCCATTTGAATGCGTTATAGGACCGTGATGGGTTTTGTAAGTCATAAACGTTTTCGATTTAATTCCTTGATCCGTCGAATACTTAAGCGTAACTTCAGTCGAATCTAATGCACGTTCTTCGCTTCCGTACTTGTACTTGCGTCCATTGCCTTTAGCGATAATCGTTTCTTCAAATTCATCTATAATGTCAGTCCCGGTTGAGGTGTGCATCCAGCCTGTCTTTTCATTGAAGCCTTGGTAAACGAAAAATTGGCCCCAGGTAACAGCACCATAGGCATTCAATCCTTCCTGACTTACAACATGCACTTCTCCTCTAAAAAAGAAAGAGGTATGCGGGTTAATCAGCAGCATTGCATTTCCAGATTTTGTTCTTTCACCAGAAATCGCAAAACCGTTGGAGCCTCTCGGTTCGTCGTCTCTAAGCCGTATCAGTCCATCATTAACTGCAAGTTGTGGATTTGATTCGGGAGCATAAAAGTCTTTAATTCTCTGAGTTGAGACACGTTCAATGTCCCCGCCGATGGAGCCTTCACTAAAATACATAGGCATCCAAGGCTCAAAGTGAGTAATTAATTTCGGCTTGACTTCGGGGTGTTTTTTTAAATAAAAATTGATCCCATCAGCGAATGCAACACATAAGCTTTTTAGCCATTCTGGGCTTTTCTCATAGTTTGCAATGGCTTCTTCTTGGGTCATGTAGAGTTTTGCACGAAGATCACTGTATAGTGCTTCTTCCCCATCGGCTTCGGCGAGTCTTCCGATCGCCCATATATAATTGCGTTCAATACGATTGAAATCATCTTCGCATTGGGCATACATCAAACCAAAAACGGCATCTGCATCGGTTTTTCCGTAAATATGTGGTACTCCAAATTGATCACGGATTATCTCCGTATTTAAGGCGTGCTTTTCCCAACGTTCTGTTTCCGTTAATAATTCGCCGATTTTTTTTTCCTTATTTTCTGTGGAGCAACTCGCAATTAGTAGGACTATAATTAGATAAATTCGATTCATGATAGGGAAGTTAGTAACGCTTGTTTTCCCCACCAAGATACTAATAGTTTGAAACTCGAAATGCTTAGAACAACATATAAACAAACGGAACCTGTTCGGCTGTCAATGCTTGGTACATCAGTACTACAATTATACTAACGCAAATCATTTGAACCCAAATTGGCAATTTCATGAAGATGTTTTCTCCTTTTTGTTTTACGATCCGTGGAATCCAGTGGATAATTAATCCAATTACCACGACGATTATTGGAATGTAATAGAGTTCAATAAATCGCACGAAATAGTCCCATTGGAAGTCAAATTTAAACCACATTTGATCCAACATGGTATAAGGCATTTCCTCAACTTCTGCTGTCGTAAATTCGAGTGTATCTGAACCTTTAATTTTTACATATCTCGCATCATCGAGCTTGAACCATATACGGGTTAAAGAGATGAAACCGAAAGTGAAAAAGATCTGCCAAAAACCTATGTATCGGGTCTTCATTTTTCCGTAAAACTGTTCTTTATCCCCGTAGAAGTGCGTTATTAATGTCCAAGAGATAACGCACGCCCAAAGCGTAATTGCTAGAACAATAGGAATGATACCTAAGTAAGCGAGATTCTTGTCTGAATATAAAAAACCTCCCGCAGTGAGTAGAACCAGTGTTGCAAAAAAGACAGTCCAAAAGGAATAGTATTCGCCAAGTTTAGAGTTGAATGCCTTAATCAAAAGTCTCATTATGAATACTATGGTGTTCATTGCCATCCAGAAATACAAGAAATAGACAATGGCGATGTGCCAAGCATGAGGCCACATTTTGTAGATTCCAATGTAGATGAGGTAGAATATAACTGGCTTAATGAAGTACAAGATGGATGATTTTTCCCTGAAGAAAGAATTGATTTGCTTCCAATATTTGAAGAGCACCAATGCAGTTCCGTTCATGATTCCCCAAATCACAAAGTTCTCGCTCGCTCCATGCCATAGACCGCCAATAACCATTGTAATGAGAAGGTTCAAATCTCGATGGACGAATCGTTTGAAATTCTTGAACAGAGCAACTCCAAGAAGGTAAATAACGGTTAAGCCGGCATACACCCATAGCAATTCCCACCATTGCGTAATGAAGAGAATAAACGTGAAAATACATAGGATGGCGATGTATGATCCTAAGCCACCCGTTCGGTTTCCTCCCAATGGAATGTAGAGATAATCTTTAAGCCAGGAGCCCAATGACATGTGCCATCTTCTCCAAAAATCACCAACGTTTTTAGCCTTGTATGGAGAGTTGAAATTGGGCTTTAGCTGGAATCCCATAAGTTTGGAAAGTCCAGTAGCGATATCTGTATATCCTGAGAAATCGGCATAGATATGCAACGAGTAAGCGAACATCGCGAGTACACTCACCCAGCCAGGGAAGTCTTGCGATTTGTATACGATCTCATTAATAAAGTAGAACACAACAAAATCTGCCAAGACCATTTTCTTGCCAAGACCTTTTACGATTTGTATCACTGACCAACTAAAGTCATCTTTGGTGAGTTTATAGGGTTTCTCAATTTGAGGTATAAAATCTTTGGCCCTTACGATTGGCCCCATGACCAGTTGCGGGAAGAAGGTTACGAAAAAGGAGTAGTGGAAGAAGTTGTTTACCGGCTTAATTTCTTTTCTATAAATGTCAACTACGTAGCTAATGTTTTGGAAGGTAAAGAAGGATACACCTACTGGTAACATGATCTTTTCTACAAATGACCCTGTTCCCCAAAAGCCATTTCCAAACTCGATAAAATGATTTCCTAGCAAGGCAAAATGATTCACAACATGGTTATGAGTGCCAAATACTTCATTGAATGAATCTGTGAAAAAATAGGCGTATTTAAAGTATCCTAGTATTAATAAGTTGAATGTTGCGGAAATAGTGATGATCCACTTCTTGGCGGCATCACTATTTGAGTTGTATATATTCTTGCCGAGAAAGTAATTGAAAGCCACGCTGACGATCAGCAGGATCATGTATAGTCCTGAAGTTTTATAGAAAAAGAACAAGCTAACAGCGGTCAAAAAGATGCTGCGAACAATCTTTTGCTTTGATACAAATGAGAACATAATCATCACTGCTAAGAAGAATATCCAGAAATCAAGTTTGTTAAAACTCAAAGCCGTACCGTCGTCTCTAATGTGCCAATCGAAAGTTGTAATTAAACGATTAAACAGATCACCGATTCCCCAAGAAGTAAATAGCTCGACCATTTTAATGACTCAATTGTTCAGATCTTTCGTCTAGTTGATCCATGTATTTCAAAAAGGAATCGATGTACATATCGCCCTTAAAATGATACCCTTCATGCGTGAAATGGATTTTATCACTTCGCATTAATTTGTTCAATTGCCAAGTTCTACTCGAACCAAGCTCCCCCATTATTCCATATAAATCCCAAACGGCCATTCCATATTCAGCGGCCAGTTCTTTTATCACTGTTCGCTCTCTTGCAATGTTTTTGTTTAAATACTTTCTGTGGTAATACGAATCATTTGGAACAGTTAATAGCAAGGCGCAATTCGGGTTTGCTCGAAGCGCCATCTGCATCATTTTTTCCAAGTTTCGTTTGTAAACGCTTGGTTTAAATTTAGCATAGGTAGTGTTTCCATCATTAGTTCCCACAGCGTATGCAAAGAAGTCAGGAGGGTACGTTTTTAGCTGTTCTTCAAATCGAACATTCGCCAAATACGTGTAGAGTCCAGCTCCGTTAATTCCAATTGCAGTATATGAAATACCTGGGAGATCATTCATTAAAATAAACCCATAAATTTCAAGTTCGGGAGCGTTAATTCCGGTGTATCGAAATTGAATGTTCAAAGAATCAAGACCATCAGAAAAGTGAACGTCTGTATATCCTAGTTCAGGATTGTGTTCTGCCTCAGTAACGAGTAATTCGTCAGATCCAAAATGCATCCAATAAGGGAATTCACCTATGTTATGGAAAATTCGTACGCTTTGAATTGGCGGTTTACTCGAAGTTCTATCGTATTCAAATTTGATATTGATTACTGAATCGCCACACGTTATGCCTGCACCTAAAACGCCATAATCAAAATCATATTTAGACGGTCTGTGCGGAATACACCTGTATGGATTCCAAGCATTAGGCGAAGAGAATTCGTAATTCCCAGGGTTGTTCGTTTTTGCTAAATCAAAAGGGAAGACCCATCCTCGCTCTCCGGGAATATCTGCCCAACGTTCTTGCATGTATTCACGAACATCATTTGTGTAGATGTCTGCCTGAACGTGGGATCCACCAATGTGATACATGTTGATTTTACCTTCCTTCTCGTCAATTAATCGGCGAAACTTCTCATGCAAAACCTCAAAGTTAGGACTCGACTGATTGAAGAATTCGTAATTATTTTTATTGAAGTGAACGAATGGATATTTCGATCGTGTTGAAGTGTCAATGTCTCTGAAATCTGGAAAATTGTAAGCGCTTAATGAATCATTATATGTCTCCACTTGAACCGTATCTAAACCAGCTACAACTGAATCTTGAGCGAACGAAATGGTCAGCGACAAAATTGAAAATATGGAGAGTAAATACTTCAATTAATGCTCATTTTTCCATTTGCTAAATTCCGATATAAGCGCCTCGTAGAAGAATTGAGATGCAATTTTTGCTCCTCCATTACTAAAGTGTATGTGGTCTCCACCGGCTAGTCCTTTCTCGACCCATGCAGGCATTGAGTTTTTTCCGCCCATGGCACCGTATAAATTCCAGAAGGCACTTCCAGTATCAATTGTCTCTTCTCGCATTTTACGAACGAGATAAGGCAAGAACTTGTACGTTTCGTAAATATCAAGTTCTAGTTTTGACATGTCACTCGGCCCAATAACGATTACCATGGCGCCTGGATTTAATTTTTTCACTCTGTAAATCTGGCTTTTGAAATAGCTTGCGAAATTATCTACACCTGTACTGTCCTTGAAGAATGGTACAGAGTTACCTCCAAACTGCATAATGACGAGTTCAGTATTCAACTCAGAGTACATCGCTTTAAGAACGGTTTGATTTATTCGCCCAAAAACGGTTCCACTTGATCCACGCATTCCAATATTTGAAACTTGTACGCCGTAATCTCCTTCTAATGAGAAGGCGCAAATATTAGGGCTAACTTTACCCGTGAATTCGTATTTCAATTTGCCTGGGGTAGAATTGAAAGTTAGAAGTACTGAATGCTGAGCCCCATCCAAATTCAATTGTTCTTCGTGAATAAGGTTTTCATCTTGATATACAGAGAGTTTTGTAGGTGCCAAGCAGCTATTGTAGTGCATTCTGACATTGTTGAATTGTCTCGTTCTTGTATATGCGTTTGACGATGGCCCTATTTCTATCCAGCCGGTTTGGATCAACATTGAATCGAGGTTGGTCGTGCTGTCTATTTCAATTTCAGGTGTGAATCGCGAGGCAGAAGCCATAACGCCGTACTTATTGCTCTTCAGAGATTGTCCACCAAAGCAGGTGTATCGTTTGAAATTTTCCGAATAGGTTTGCTTAAAGGCGAATGTATTGTACACGTTGGTCGCAGGGATTAACCCAGGACCATTGCCACCAAATTGATTCTGTATTTTTTGACGAATGTAGCTCGTCATTCGATCCCCCTCAATTTGAGAATCTCCATAATGAAGAATCGACATTTTTTTTCTATTGGCTGCTACGGAGTTCAACTTTCTGAAAAAGGAGTGTAGATTCTTTTCTCCAGCTTCGTTGAATTGAAGTTTGGTCTTGGCATTTACATTAATATCGCCAGCATTTGGTGCTCCAAAATCTCCATTGGAACCGTTGCTATGAACTGTTAAGGGGTCATCAACAATTGCGGTGTCTAGGTCTACTAAAACATCTTTAAGGTCTGCATTCTCTTGAACGGGTGGCTCAATGAAATCTTCAAGCGTTAAAAATTTCATTTTATGACCTTTGATGTCATACCCATCGTCGGGAACGAAAAATGTAACGGTCAAAAGGAGCGCAAGGATTCCAATGACGAAAAGGGTGACTTTATATGCAGGTATTTCTTTCAAATCAATTTTGAATACGTAAAAATAATTACAGAATTCCTTTTATCCCACTGTATTCAGGAATTTTATCAAGAATTAATAGGGCATAACTTCAAAGTGTAAGTTTAGTGCAATTCAATTCCTTTTACATACTGGAAATATTAAGGGTAAATCATGCCTAATTATTCGGTACGGAATTCCAACTATTCGTTTTACGGAGAATATATTGCGCTAACTTTGGAACATGGAAAAATACACCAATGATTTAATCAAAGAAACGTCACCATACCTACTTCAACACGCTCATAATCCGGTCAATTGGGTTTCGTGGTCGGATGACGTTTTTGAACGGGCAAAAGCCGAGAATAAATTGGTGTTAATTAGTGTTGGATATTCTGCTTGTCACTGGTGCCATGTTATGGAGCATGAATCATTCGAGGATGAAGAAGTTGCTGCATTAATGAATAAGTTTTTCATCAATGTTAAAGTGGACCGAGAGGAACGCCCTGATGTGGATCAGGTTTATATGACGGCGGTTCAGCTTATGACCCAAGCCGGGGGATGGCCATTAAATTGTTTTACGCTGCCTGATGGTCGACCGGTTTATGGTGGAACTTATTTTCCTAAAGAACAATGGATGCATATTTTGAAGTCGCTGCACCATACCTATGAAAATGATTTAGAAAAAGTAACTGAGTATGCTGAAAACCTTCATGAGGGAATAATTGCAAGTGAGTTGATCACTACATCGGATTCCGAATATGATTTTTCTGAAGAGAAGCTTAAAGAAATAATCCTTCGTTGGTCGAAAAATTTTGACGCAACCCACGGAGGTGAAAGTAAGGCGCCAAAATTTCCATTGCCAAGCAATTTTGAATTCTTGCTGGATTATGCTGTCAATAGTAAGGACGAAAAAGTCTTAAAACATGTTGAGCACTCATTGGATTGTATGGCCATGGGTGGGATTTATGATCAAATCGGCGGTGGCTTTTCAAGATATTCTGTCGACATGCTTTGGAAAGTTCCTCATTTCGAGAAAATGCTATACGATAATGGGCAATTGGTAAGTCTGTACACCAAAGCGTATCAGATATTTAAAAAACCATTATACAAACGAACCGTGAATCAAACGATTGAATGGCTCGAAAGAGAAATGACAGATGAATCGGGCGCTTTCTATTCTGCCCTTGATGCAGATAGTGAAGGAGTCGAGGGTAAGTTTTACGTTTGGACAGTGGCGGAATTGGAATCGACTTTGGGAAATGATTTTGCCTGGGTGAGAGAATTATATGAAGTAAGCCAAAATGGCCATTGGGAAGAGGGTAACTATATTCTATTGCGTCGACTCTCAGACAAAGACCTATTGAATAAAACAAAGTGGTCAGCGGAGGAGTTTGAAGAGAAACTCAATCGTGTAAATGACTTGCTTTTGACAGAGCGATCACATCGAATTCGTCCTGGGCTTGACGACAAGTGCTTGACATCTTGGAATGCAATGATGCTCAAAGGTCTTTGCGAAGCGTATACTGTTTTTAGAGATGAATCGTATTTACGCTTGGCGCTTAAAAACGCAAAATGGTTAGAGAACAATCAGCTTCGCGAGGACGGTGGAATTTGGAGGAATTACAAGAAGGGCACTTCAAATATCGAAGGATTTTTAGAGGATTATGCACATGTAATAGATGCTTTTATAGCCATGTACACTATTTCTTTTGATGAAGACTGGTTGATCAAAGCAAATGAATTAATGGCCTATTCCGTTAAACATTTCGGAGATGAAAAGTCAAAAATGTTCTTCTTTACAGATAGAAAGACTACGCTTATAGCTCGAAAAATGGAGATGAATGATAATGTTATTCCTTCGAGTAATTCGGTAATGGCTAGAAACCTATTTTACCTTTCAAAGTACTTCCACAATCATGAGTATCAAGAGCGCGCAAAAGTAATGTTGGCCAATGTCTACGACGGAATGGAAATGTACGGTTCTGGCTATTCTAACTGGGGCATGTTATTGAACCATCAAATTTATTCATTGCATGAAGTGGTCTGTATGGACGACACGCAATCAAGCGTAGAAATAATTCAGTCCGCGAAATTGCCGAGAATTCTTCTCGCTAAACGAAATTCAAAATCGACGTTACCCATATTCTCTGACAAGAAAAATTCTGATCCTAAATCTATGTTTGTTTGTGTTGAAGGAGCTTGCTTGCTGCCTACGACGGATGTAACCGAAGCGATTAATCAGGTTATTCAATAAACGCCCTTGATAAAAATATCCGATCATTGAATTTATAATGGTCTAATTCCTTTCTTTTACACCGTGAAGTTGATTGTATTAATATTTGTTGGAATGTCACTCGGGCTCAACGCTCAGGTCTTGGATAATAGAAACGGAGATGCTTTTACGGATGTCCCCTTTTTTAATAAGGATTTTGTACGCGAAAATAAGCTCAGGAAACTGAAAGGGGAGTTCCAGTATATGAAGCATGGCGATGGGCTGCGCGCAACAGAATTCAAGTATGTATACGAATTCGATAAAAGCGGTCGATTGATTTCAACGTTTGAAACGAGAACGGATGACGGCTCAGTTGATACGACTTGGAATAAATACAAGTATGACGTAGATAACAACCTAACTGTTCATAGCAAGACAGATTTGGAAGGCTTCCTCACCATAAAGTATACACACGACTCCATTGGACGGGTATTGACAGAAGAATATATTCGAGATATTGACAGCGCAGGAAAAGTAGTTCGATCATTGTCTTTCAATAGAGAGTTAATTAAGTACGCGAATTACGATTTACAGACTAAACGGACATTCTACAACAATTACGACTTGCCGTATTTGGATGAATATTTCAATTACAACGAGCTCGGCTATTTAATGGAGCGTATTGAGCGCATCAAGATGACCTCGGCCGTTTATACGTACGACTATGAATACAATCGAGAGGGAAAGTTAGCAGCAATTCGAAAGTCAAGCAATAGAAAGGAAGGTTATTTAGAAGAATTTATATTCAAGTATGACGAATTAGGCAACCTGATTGAAAAGCACATCTATAAAAACGGAAAGTTTATAACAGACATTCAAATCATTTATAGTTCTAAAAGTAAATTGCTTTCCTCCGTAATTACACGTGAAGTAAGTACTGACTTTATGATGATTTTAAGGTTTAACAATTACGAATTCTTCGATTAATCCAATCTTCCCGCAACTGTATTGCGTACTTGTTCCTTTAAATCTCTGAATTGAAACCCGAAGGCATCTTTAACCTTCGAGTTGTCATACGATTTTGTCGCAAACAAATTGATAACGGTCTCTTTTGTGATATCACTTCGTTTTCCAATTAGCCTTTTAGCAATGGCTAAAATTCTTCTGACCACATTTACAAGAACTCTATTTACAGGTTTCGTTGGTGCTTTGACATTTAATTCCTTCGATATAACTGTCATGAGTTCTTTAAAGCTCTGGTTTGATCCTGTCACCAAAAAACGTTCTTTATAGATGTCTGATTTCATTAAAAGCACCATGATTTCTACAACATCACGCACATCGACTGAAGCATTTGATCCTGGTGGGTAAAAAGAGATTCCTTTTCGAACTGTTTTAAAGATTGTTAATGAACTTTCATTCCAATTACCTGCTCCAAAAATCACGCATGGGTTAACAATCGCAGCGTTTAAACCTTCTTCGATTCCGCGCCAAACTTCGCGCTCACCAGAATATTTAGAAACGCCATAAGCGCTGTTGTTCGGAGAGTTTTTCCATTTGGTCTCTTCAGTAATAACATCTTTGTCATCTCCTCCAATAGCTGCGGTTGAACTAACATGGATAAGCTTGGTGACATTGTGGTGTAAGCAAGCATTTACAATGTTCTCGGTTCCTTCACGATTGATTTTCATCACTCGATAGAAATCTTTTGGATGAAATGAAACGAGTCCTGCACAATGATAGATGTATGAACACCCTTCGATTAAATTGAGTAGGTCTGTTATGTCCAATATGTCGCCTTGAACCCAATTTATTTTGGAGAATTGTGTTTCCCAGCAATTAGGATTATATTGTCGAAACAGTTCTTTAACTTGATTTAATCTTTCTTCAGTACGGTACAACGCTTTTATTGAATTATCCGTTTCACTTAGATTAAACAGCAAATGCGAACCAAGAATTCCAGTACCACCCGTAACAAATATCATAGAACGAAGTTACGATCTTTGCTCGAAGTATTGTCTTTTTAGCATTTTTTGGAGTAGAAGAATAGGTCTTCGAATATTTAACGATTTAGGATGAAGATTTGGCACATATGTATTACCAAATTAATTGTACGGAAGTTTGAGTTGTCGTTACTTTGTAATATGAGATTACTTGCTACTACGCTAATACTGTTCATATGTCTTCTAGGCTCCTGTACTTCGGAGTATGAAGAACGTATGGCAGAAGCAAAAATACTTCAAGATCGATTTCTTCTTGTTGAAGAAACAAATGTTCTATCTCCAAGTGGTGAACTTGTGAATGAAATGGCAAAACTCGAATTAGAGATTGAATTTCTAGCAAAGGTTTCTGGAAATGAAGAAATGTTTCTGCGCGAAATCGATAAGGACTAAAGTTCCAATTCGATAGTCGGGTCCCAATAAACTTCTTTGAAATTCATGATTTTATCTTTCGTAACCTCAACGCCTTCTTTTTTCAATAAACGCTGCATTTGATTTGGATCCGTAAAGTGCATTTTGCCTGTTAATAAACCAATTCGGTTTACAACTCGATGCGCAGGAACGTCTTTATAGTCATGCGCCGCATTAATTGCCCAGCCAACCATGCGGCTAGAACGTGGAGATCCTAAATAGTTAGCAATTGAACCGTAAGAAGTCGCTCTGCCTTCAGGAATGAGACGAACGACGTCGTATACGTTTTGGAAAAAATCTTTGTTTTTTTCAGAGAATTTCATAATCTACCTTATAGATAGAACTTTATATGTCTTCCTTTATAGATAATCGTTTTATTCGGGTAAATGTATGTTACCGTATTGTCTCCTGTATGAAACCGAATAGTAAAATCATCGTCGTTCAAGGGAGAAACAACATATTCTTTGATGTATCCTTCGTAGGTCCTACTCACTACGGGGTATTTGGAATCAATTTTTTTGCCACTTGAATTGAGTGTTGATTCAATGATATAGTCAGTATAGTCTTGTTTTAGGTTCCAATAAACTTGATCCTTCATTGTCTTTGCTGTTGTATCTCCATTGACAATGGTGTATTTGTAATAGCCATTTTGAGAAAATGAATTCAAACTTAGAAAGAGTATGAAGAGAGTTCCAAGAAGTCTAGTGGTATAAGACATAGCATTTAAATATAGAGCATAAAACATTATACGCTCAATCAAAAATACAATCTAGATGGCTTGATAACCGTAAAATTCTATCAGAAGATTTCAACAATTTGATATTTTGTTTTGTCTAAAGGCTTACTCTACTGTTACCGATTTCGCTAAATTCCTTGGTTGATCAACGTTGCAGTTTCTCATAACTGCTACATGATAAGAAAGTAATTGGAACGGGATTGTAGCCAAAAGTGGCACTAAGTGTTCGTCAGTTTCAGGTATTTCAATAATGTGATCCGCAATTTTCTTAACTTGTGTATCTCCCTCAGTTACAATTGCGATTATTTTCCCTTTACGTGCTTTAACTTCCTGAATATTACTAACTACTTTTTCGTAAGATGTACCGGCGGTGGCAATAACAAAAACGGGCATTTCTTCAGTAATAAGAGCAATTGGACCGTGTTTCATTTCAGCTGCGGGGTATCCTTCCGCGTGGATGTATGAAATTTCTTTCAATTTTAATGCACCTTCAAGAGCAACAGGGAAAGAGCTGCCACGTCCTAAATAAAGCGCGTTTGTAGCATCTTTATATTGCGCAGCAATGTGTTCTATTTCAGTATTTTTATCCAGTACTTTTTGAACCTTAGCCGGAATCGCCTCCAATTCGGATAGCTTCGTTCTGAACTTTGATTCACTCAATGTACCTTTCTGTTTAGCAAGCGACAATGCCATTAAGGTTAGAACGGTTACTTGAGCTGTAAATGCTTTCGTAGAGGCAACACCAATTTCTGGGCCAGCATGTGTATATGATCCTGCGTCTGTGATTCTAGATATTGAAGATCCAACAACATTACAAATCCCAAGGATTGTTGCTCCTTTTGATTTTGCTAGTTCAAGAGCAGCCATGGTATCTGCGGTTTCTCCAGATTGAGAAATAGCAATTACAACATCATTTTCATTAATAATCGGATTTCTATAACGGAATTCACTAGCGTATTCAACCTCAACGTTAATTCTTGCTAAGTCTTCAAATAAATACTCTCCAACTAAGCAGGCATGCCATGAAGTTCCACAAGCGATCATGATAATACGATTTGCATTGATCATTTTTTGCTCGTATTCTTTTATTCCTCCAAGAGAAACCCAGCATTTTTCCGCGTTCAATCTACCTCTGAAACAATCCTCAATCGATCTCGGTTGCTCATGAATTTCTTTTAACATGAAATGATCGTACCCACCTTTTTCTATGGCTTCAAGATTCAATTCTAGCTTTTCTATATATGGAGTTTTCTCGATATCATCGATTCCGTATAATTTCATTTCTCTTCCTGCTCTAAGAATGGCAATTTCTTCGTCATCCATGTAGACCACCTTTTTCGTGAATTCGACAAACGGTGTGGCATCAGAGGCACAGTAGAAGTCTCCATCGTGTCCAATCCCTATAACAAGTGGGCTACTTTTTCTGGCAGCAATTAACTTACCTGGTTCACTTTTAGACATAACGACGATAGCATATGCTCCAATAACTTGTTGAAGTGCCAATCGAACGGACTCGCCTAATTTTGCGCCTGTATTTTTTTGAATATCATTTATTAAATAACACAGAGCCTCAGTGTCTGTATCACTTTTAAAAGTATATCCTTTTGTAATTAATTCTTGTTTGATTGGATCGTAATTCTCGATTATTCCATTGTGAATGATCGCTAAATCTTGATTCTCTGAAAAATGCGGATGAGCATTTACATCATTTGGTTCACCGTGTGTTGCCCAACGAGTATGTCCAATTCCAGCTGTACCACCAGTGTCCTTGTCTTCAGTATATTCTTCGAGATTGGCAACTTTACCTGCCTTTTTGAAAATATTAAGGTCTCCATTGTTAGAAAGCGCGACTCCAGCACTATCATAACCCCTGTATTCAAGACGTTTTAACCCCTTGATAATTATTGGATAAGCTTCTTTCTCTCCAACATAAGCAACAATTCCACACATAGTAAATCAGAATTCGGTGTATACAATATTAAGTCTTGGCTTTTCTTTATTGGTTGTATTTGCACCATTAAAGATTATTCTATCGCCAGACGTAATATACAAAACTGGAGACAAAGCAAGGCCAGTATTGTCCACTTCTTTATTGACAACGGCTTGTACATACGCTCTCACATCGATTGTGTAGCTCTTATTATAGTTGTTGTACCCAACAAAGCTATAGAAACCGTATCCACCTTCTGTTAATGGAAGAGTAACTGCTATATCACTTGAAGGAGCATAATTAGCACCTGTTTGATACTGAATAGGCATTTCTAAAGTCGCTTTGTGAATTATCGCGTTTGCAGGAATGTTATCTAAGCCTGGGATTTCAACCATCGCTCTACTTCCAAAAGCTTGCGCGTAGAATTGATCCTGTCCTTGTGAAGGAGTATTTACAACAGTTTCAACATCCGTACCTGATTGATCAATGTCAACGTGGTTAAATTTGGCTGTTTGAGAGTTAATCAATAAGTCATAAGAACTTGATACTCCATATTGATGATAATAAATAGTCATCTTTGAATTCGAATTATTCAAATCAAAGTAAAATAATCCTCCTTCTCCAGGGGCGTGATAATCATCACTCGTTTTAATGTGTAATCCTTTGAAGTAAGCTTTGAAGCTTTCGTTGGACTCAAATGTTGAAGGGCTGTTCTCCGCTTTATTGATGATTTCCCAGCCCAATTCATTTTTTAAACGAATTCGCAATTGAGGGTCTGACTCTTCGCCACCTACGATTGTAGTATTTGATGTATTGAAGTTGTACTGCCCATAAGGAATAGTTGAAGCTCCCATTGGATTATTGCTTCCAAAGGTTAAATCTACGCTTGTACCAAAAGATTCAACCGTAGACGCGGCATAATATGTCGAATCAAGGGAAAGTGTATCTCCTAATTTATATACTTCAACATTCTGGTTCCCCGATTTGCCATAATAACCGGAATATTTTAAACTAAGGACAACTGAGTCGACAGTAATTGCACTGATTGTACCAAAATTTGGTGAGAATGCTTTTAGTTTGACCCCTGTATAGATTTCGGCATTTACTGTCCCGAATTCAGGGTCGTTGTAAGAACCTAGTATTCCATACACGGCAGAACTGGTTGCTAGAGAATCCATCCGGTCATTAACAGTATACGTGTTAATTGAAAATGTATCGGTTCCGTTGGATCCTAAAATTTCGTTTTGATTGATTGTATTCTGTCCAATTGTATTGATCTTCTTTTTACAAGAAACACTAACAAAAAGAGCTAATAAAAAAGTAGCGGAAAGTGTAATACTTTTCCGCCACATTAATGGTGTAATATTTTTCATTTGACTATATGAGAACTTCTGCTTCAATTACTTTGTCTATAAATTCAGAAACTTCTTTAGTTAAGTTCTCTTCAGCAACGAAATCAAGTTTTTCGCAATCAGCCGAATCGAAAATAGCACGAAGTTCAGGTGTTAATTCTTCACTTCCAACGCTTATTCCGTCTGCATATTTTACAACAGCCTTAGAAATATTTTCAAAGTTAGGCTCTTTGTAGTCTTGAGTTTCGTCATCTGTGAATCCGTCAAATTTAAGTTTTTCGGCAAATTTCGGGTCCCAATTATTGTTAAACCCTTCATTGAACATATTATAGATAACTTTCGTGTTCGCGAAATGAGGATCATCTTTGTATAATCTCTTGATGTACATTGGCATCAGTGAAGTCATCCAACCATTACAGTGGATGATATCAGGCTGCCAACCTAATTTTTTTACTGTTTCAAGAACTCCTCGGCAGAAGAACATTGAACGTTCATCATTGTCAGGGTGGAAATTTTCATCCTCATCCATAACAGTTGACTTGCGTCTGAAGTATTCATCATTGTCGATGAAATAAACTTGCATTCTTGCAGCAGAAATTGAAGCGACTTTAATAATTAACGGATGATCAGTGTCATCAATAATCATGTTCATCCCTGATAAACGGATTACTTCATGTAGTTGATGTCTTCTTTCGTTAATTACTCCGAATCGTGGCATAAAGACACGAATTTCCTTTCCTCCTTCTTGAATCCCCTGCGCTAAGTTTCTAACAGTTGTCGACACCTCTGATTTTGGTAAAAAAGGCGAGATCTCCTGAGAGATAAACAGTACTTTCTTTTTCTCCATGAAATTTTTATTATTAAAACTTTACAAAAATATAGAAAAAAAAGCTGAATTTCAACAAAAACGGATAGTTTTGTTGCGTTCAATTCGTTTCTAAATGGGGGATATCGAGGTTTTTAACACGGTTGTTTCTTTACAATCTAAACTGCAATCTGATTACAAAAAGTCGAAAGTCGGTCTAGTGCCCACAATGGGGGCTCTTCACGAAGGGCATATGACGCTGGTTCAAAAATCAATTGAACAAAACGATTGTACCATTGTCAGCATCTTTGTTAACCCTACACAATTCAATAATCCATCTGATTTGGAAAAATATCCTCGAAATATGGATCGAGATCTCGAACTTCTTAAAGAACAAGGGGATGTTATTGTTTTCGCTCCATCTGTTTTAGAGGTATATCCAGATAATTATCAAACCGTTAAGTTGGATTTAGGTCAGATGGGATTGGTTATGGAAGGGAAGTTCAGGGAAGGTCATTTCGATGGAGTGGTGAATGTTGTCAATCGACTCTTTGAAATCGTTAGTCCTACGCATGCGTATTTTGGCTTGAAAGATTTTCAGCAATTGGCCGTAATTCAATTTATGACTGAGAAGTTCTCTTTGGACGTGAAAATTGTCGGCTGTGAAATTTTTCGTGAAAAATCTGGTCTAGCAAGTAGTAGTAGGAATCAACGTTTAGATGAATCTCAATTGGATAAAGCACTTGTGATTTCGCTGGTCTTGAACCAGGCGAAGATGTCAGCGAAGAGTAAATCTATTCAGGAAGTGATTGATGAGGCCAAAGGAACATTTGAAGCATCTAGTCTTGAATTGGAGTATTTCCAGATCGTAAACCCAAGGACATTAATGGATTTGGACGAATGGATTCCAGGCGCACATGCTTGTGTTGCAGCGTACTGCGGCAAGGTTCGATTGCTCGATAATTTACAGATGACTTCTACTTAACTAAATCTTAAAAATGTATAACTTTGCGTCGTAAATAGTTGCGTAATGGCGCTGTTTTAACGGAATAATTTAATTTTGAAAAAGCATGTTAATACAAGCAGTTAAATCAAAAATACACCGTGTTTCAGTAACGCAAGCGGAGCTGAATTATATAGGAAGTATCACCATTGATGAAAATTTAATGGAGGCGTCAAATATTATTGAAGGCGAACGCGTTCAGATAGTAAATATTAATAATGGCGAGCGATTGGAGACATATGTGATTAAGGGGGACCGAGGTACAGGAACAA
Organism: Crocinitomicaceae bacterium; assembly: GCA_013215515.1. Taxonomy (GTDB): domain Bacteria; phylum Bacteroidota; class Bacteroidia; order Flavobacteriales_D; family Crocinitomicaceae; genus UBA4466. Next base: position 1,756 of record JABSPC010000044.1, on the reverse strand, counting down.
TTTGTTTAAATGGTCCAGCTGCAAAAAAGGTGTCTGTTGGAGATAAAATCATTATTATTGGATACGGTTTTATGGATTTCGAAGAAGCTAAATCATTTAAACCAATGCTTGTGTTTCCAAATGAAGAGACCAATCTAATTAACTAATACTTGAAAAATCAAATAATCAAAGCTCTAAAGATTGTAATTCCGATTGGTGTTGGGATTTACCTAACATGGTATTTTTTTAGTGGAATGAGTGATGGCGATATTCAGAAAACGAAAGATGCTTTTTTTGATGCGAACTATTTCTGGATCGCACTAAGTTTAGTCATAGCTTTTTTTGGTCATTTAAGTCGCGCATATCGATGGAAATTTCTACTAGATCCCTTAGGATATAAACCCAAATTGAGCAATGCCTATCATGCTGTTATGGCAGGTTATATAATTAATTTTACAATTCCCAGATCAGGTGAAGTTGCAAGAGCGGGATTAATGACAAGCTATGAGCAAATTCCATTTGAAAAAGGATTCGCAACAATTATCATCGAAAGATTAATCGATGTTCTCATGCTAGGAGGGATCGTTGTATTAACTGGTTATCTTCAAACTGACTCAAGCGAATTCCAGAACATCACGAGTTCAGACTCTAAAGAGTCGAGTAATCTAATTTGGTACCTGCTAGGTGGTGCGGCCCTTTTTGGGTGTATTGGATTAGTCGTTTACTTCAGAAACGCTAAAATCAAGAATTGGATTAATGAGAAAATCAAAGGTTTTGGGGAAGGTTTGAAGTCTATTTGGACAATGAAGAAGAAGTGTGCTTTTCTATTTCATACGCTCTTCATTTGGTCTAGTTATATCGCGATGATCTGGTTTTCATCGCTCGCTTTTCCTGAAACAGCAGCAATGCCAATAGGTGCGATTTTTGGAGCATTCGTTGTTGGAGCATTTGCAGTAGCTTTATTGCCAGGCGGAATAGGTGTATACCCAATTTGGATTACTGGTGTTTTGGCGATGTATGATATCGATTTTGCAGGTTTCGGAATCTTTATTTGGGTAGTTCAAACGGCGCTAATTGTCGTTTTAGGATTACTCTCTCTATTTTTAATTCAACGCCAACCCAAAACTGAAATCGAAACGAAATGAAAGGACATCGACAGGAATATGTAGAAGACAAGCTGATGGACCATGAGTCGGCGGTTAGAAGAATTGAGAATTGGCGCTTGAAAAATAGCAAGATTGTTTTTACGAATGGCTGTTTCGATATCTTGCACAAAGGTCATGTTTCGTATTTGGCTGAGGCTGCCTCCTTGGGGAATAAGCTTGTAGTGGCACTCAATTCAGATGCTTCAGTGAAAAGGCAAGGTAAAGGAGACGACCGTCCGATTAATAATGAAGACGCAAGATCAATTGTGATGTCCGCTCTCGGATTTGTGGATATGGTGGTCTTTTTTGATAAGGATACTCCGATTGAGCTAATTGAATTACTTCGCCCAGACATTTTAGTGAAAGGCGCCGATTATGACCCTGAAGAGACGGATAAAAACGCGAAATCGTATATTGTGGGCTCCGATGTAATTCTCAATAATGGAGGGAAAGTTAAGGCAATTACACTCATTGAAGGTTATTCTACTACGTCGATAATCAATAAGTTAAAGGCCTGATCTGATTCTTTGACACAATTATTTCTCGATAAAATAAAAATTGTTAAGTTTAGAACTTATTATACTATTCAACTGTGAGAAATCTACTATTCATAACGACCTTATTAATAGCTG
>JABSPC010000439.1 GCA_013215515.1 Crocinitomicaceae bacterium | reverse complement strand
GAAATAGGTTCAATATTAACGATTGTGTAATGCTCGATTAAATACGACGGAAGTAATAATTCCATCAATGATGTTAGCTCTGAATTCATGATCCCAAAAGTAAGAAATCATGATTTACCCACAACTTTTTGCATTGACCCCAAATTTGCTCCCCTCCATTCCTTTATGTATATTTAAATATCACCAACCCGCAAGTAATATGGCTACTAGAGAACTCATCATGACAAAGCAAACAATAGCAAAAGGAGAGGAACAATACACCTCTGGAAAAGAAAGTGTAAAAGTCATGCTATCAGAACCAAATCGATGGGTAGATCTTGAAGTATGGTTGGATATTCGTTCGAAAACGGAGTTGTTCAAAACTGTCACAATCAAGATTAATTTTGTCAATCCAACGTATGGCGTAGGAGGTACTGAAACACTATCTTTGAAGCTGACCACTCCCGACTTACAACAACATAGTGGTCTGACAAACGATACTCAAGAATTGCGAATTCCTTTAAACGACTTTGCTATTCAAGAGATGGTTCCTGATGCCCTAAAGGATTCCTTGATCAATTCACTTGAGCTCGAATTTGATATGGAAGGGATAGTGGTGTTTTATTACCGAATAAAAAAGTAATATCCACTTCAAGTTTCTATTTGTCCTTTGACTGAGGTGCTCAAAGGCAACAGGTGAACGTTTAAGGAGTTGGGGGAAGCTGTTAATAAAAGGAGGCCGACAATGCTAAATTCAATCCAGAACCATTATCATTTTTGCTTAACAAGTTTGCTAATTGCGATTTTACCCTGCTCACGAGATTCAATAGCCATTAAAGCTTTCCTTTGAAGCATTTCTTGAAATAAGCTTGGATGATGCTGATGCAGTGCGAGCTTAAGTTTTTTTACTCCCTGCTCACATAGTCGATATTTGTTTAAACCAATGCTATATGATCTATATATGTGTTGATATAAAATATTAGGATGCCTATCAATCCAGTCATTAACAGCAAAGTATCTCAACCCATTATCAGTGTCTAGCTGTACTTCATCACTGAGTTCATAGATTCTTTGTTCACCTCTTTTATAATTATTAATCTTCATAATAAATCCTCTTAAGATGTTATTCAATGAGCATGCAATGCAAAGATACAACGTTCAGCAATCCTTTTCGAATCAAGTTCCTACTACTATTGAGTCTCTATTTTCTACCTAAAGAGGCTGCCTTATTTGCGTATAGATAAGTGGGCAAAAATTGGTGTCCAAAACACATGAATACAGGTTAAACATAGTTTTATTTAAAAAAAAAGAAAAAGAGGCTTGGATTCCCAGCTCTGATAATTCGTCCAAAATTGCTTGTCAAACCCTCTTGAGAATCCATATCCAATAGAAATTTTCGCAACGTATTTTTGTTTATCAGACCAACCACTCCACCTGCGCATGAGGCAAGTACAATACTGCTGACAAAAATCAGTATGTATATTAAGTTTTTTATAGAGTAATTTTAACTAGAGCTAATGATTTTATTGAGCTAGAGAGTCCGGAAGTCGATTCGATTAATCAACACGTACTCCGATAATACAAACGTCATCGACTTAAGCAAATAAAAAGAGAAATGATAAATTAATCCAATCGAGCAAGAGATAGACTCTTTTGAGAACAAAGGCACAAAAAAAGCCTTATCAATTGATAAGGCTTTAGTGGTCCCAGCAGGGCTCGAACCTGCGACCCTCTGATTATGAGTCAGATGCTCTAACCAGCTGAGCTATAGGACCGTTTCGTTTCACTCAAGAGTAGCATATACTCTATCGCTCCAACGAAGGAGTGCAAATATAGCATTCACCGACGAAAATTCAATACTAGTTCACGATTTCACGAATAAATTCCCAAACAAATTGCTTTTGTCTTCAAAACACGATTGATTTTCGAGTTAAGGCGCCTTTCAAAATAGCTTTGGTACCCTTCCGACGAGAAACGAAAAAATTGGAGTTGTTTGAAGACTGAGCTTGTCGAGGTCAAGTTCTTCAATTTTAAGTGTTGAGTCGAGAAAGGGTAAAGCTATTTTGTGAGCGCTAGAGCTTTTTTCTTTCTTTTTTGGGGCAATGCCAAAAAAGGAAAAACTAAAAAACCATCTTATAAATCAACCCACCCGCTACAACTAGAAGCACCAAGCTAAAAACCTTCCGTAAAAACTCACTAGACACTTTCTTTTGGAAAAAGCCACCCATGAAAACACCGCCAACGGTTATAACCGTCAGAGCAGAAAGCAATTTCCAGTCAATTCCCGCAGAGATTATTTCTTCATTGTACGAATCTCCAATTAGTGCTACTCCAGATTGAATTGAGATAATGAACATGGAAGTTCCTACAGCCTTCTTCATATCCAAGCCGAGTCGAAGAAGTATCGGAACGATGATGAACCCACCCCCTGCTCCAATAAACCCACTTAATAATCCAGTCAGAATACCAAAGAAAATGATCGCGACAAAATTGGTTTTTTCAGGCTCAACTGACCTCCTTTTCGAAAATAAAGTCTTTGATGCTGTATATATCATTACGATAATCAGCAAGGTTGTAATTACGATTTCCCTTGAAAGTTCGAAGTCACTTAGAGCAAATTGAATTGGGAACATTGGCATAATCCATCGGCGTATTGCGAAGGCCACTATCATGCTCGGAATTACAAAAATAATTCCCTGCTTAAAATCAATTTGTTTGGATTTGAGTCGCTGAAGAACCCCGAAGCTCGAAGCCACTGCTACAACGAACAAAGAGTACGTCGTCGCGATGAGCATGTTAACATCGAAGTAATAGTTTACCAATGGAACAGTCAAAATTGATCCACCACCTCCAACTAAACCGAGAACGATTCCAATAAGTAGTGCGAAGAATAGACCAATAATGTACATGCTGCAAATGTAAAATACTGAATTTAATTAAGGCGTTATTGCTCGAACACTCTTACTTCTGAATATGAGCATTGTTATAATCCCAAATATAGCAGACGCGAAAATTAAATGAGAAGTTTGCACAACCCCAGGCATATCGACGTAAGCCAAAAGTATCCCACTAATTAATTCAAGTGCTAAAAGACCTATAATCCAACGGATTGAAGCGTACTTATATGTAGTTTCATTTTTCCAAGCAACGATTAGTAATACAAAAAGTACCAACCATGAGAAACTTCGGTGAACGAAGAATGGCATTCCTAATTCATCAATCCACATTTCTCTAGTGTAGCCCAATTTGACCAATTCGTCAATTGCCTCGCGGACTTGAGTTCCCAAGAACATTTGATAGAACGTTATCGCGGCCACCAGCCAAATTAAAACCCGCATCCATCCAATTTGAGGCAAGTTCTTTTGTTGAGACGGACTAACCATTCGTATTACATAGAGTTGAATTGCAACGATGAGAAGGCCAAAGAACATATGAACAGTGATCGTCCACGGGACCAAATTAGAGGCGACAACAATGGACCCGAACCACCCTTGAAAGCCCATTAAAGCTAGATTCAATAAGGTTAGCAAGACCAACTTTCGTTTTCTGTATTTCAATACAATCCACCCGAAAATAAAGAGCATTACATTTCCTGCTAAAAACCCTGTCAATCGATTCAAGTATTCCGTCCACGTTTTTTTTACGTTAAAACTCTCCTCATGACGCAATTCAGGATCGTTCAATAATTGATCAGCCGTATGCTTCATTCCAAGTGCAGTTAGCAACTTCGCAAATTTCTCAATTTTCTGAGCTCGCTTTTCTGCAAAAATTTCCTTGTAATTTTCTGGGAGTTGACTTTCAGCTGTTGGTGGTATCCAAGATCCGAAACACTTTGGCCAATCTGGACATCCCATTCCACTACCCGTAATTCGAACCAAACTACCCGCAATGAAAATCATGTAGATCAACACCACAGCAATCCAATTAAAACGAACAAACCACTTCGAAAAAGTCATGCTGCGAAGTTAAGCAATCAGCCTTACAAATTGCGAACATTATTCATCTAGATTCTCATTCAAATTATTAGTTCACATAGCATTGAATCTTTTGTCAGTGATAATGGATGAATCTGCGAGAATTGCGCCGAGCGAAGGGAGGATACACATAAGAAAAAGCAAGGCTTTTGATAATTGGAACTAAAAGTGACTTACTCATGGTGCAAAGCAATCACATTCAAAATGTTCTAGATTTTTTTGTTACTTTTTTCAGCAATGGAAAAAAGTAAAACAAATATGAAATTCACACTCATAAAGCAATTTATCAAACTCACTTCGTAACTTTACACAGAATTAAACAATTTGAAAATTACAATTATCGGCTGCGGTTGGCTTGGAACACAAGTCGGAGTATATCTAAAAAACATAGGTTATTCCATCAAAGGATCTTATCGTTCTGAAGCAGGAAAAGAACGTCTTGTAAAATCACAAATCGAAGGATTCCTACTCGATCTAGATGATAATTCGCAAATTTCAACTAAAATTACCGGTGAAATAGATGTGCTATTGATTTCTCTTCCTCCTCTCCGAAAAGCCGAACCAAACTTTTACGCTTCAATTCTAGAGGAAATCGTTTCTCAATTTCCAAATTCAGTTCCAGTCATATTTACCAGTTCGATTGGTGTCTATCCACAGAAAGAAATGCGATTCGATGAGTCCTATAAATTTGAGGAAGAGGAGCGGAACTCATCACTTTTTTTGGCGGAAGAACAATTGAAAAGTATCCTCAAAGATCGTTTGACGATTTTAAGATTGGGAGGATTAATTGGCCCCCAACGTCATCCAATAAAATCACTTGAAGGTAAAACCATTTCAAACGACGGATCCGCAGTCATTAATCTTGTTCATAGTGTCGACATTTCAAGAGCGATTTCGATGATTATAGAGAGAAATACCTACGATAATTGCTATAATCTGGTGTTTCCTTCAAAAATTTCAAAAAAAATTTACTACACGTTCATGCTTGCAAATTATGGCCTAAACGCAATGCAGTTTGGAGATGAAACCGCCCTGAATCGTAGTGTGGATGGAACATTGATTCATAACGATTACGGCTTCGAATATAGCCTTGACCCTCAAAATTATACAGATCTAATTGTCCAATAACCGTGTGTTTACAAGAGTAAGGTCAATTATTGCCTTTTTTGGTATAACATTTGCCTTATTTTTACGTCTATAATACTACGGACTCAAGAACTACAATGAAATTTAAGTACCTAATTATATTCCTGATAGTATCATTCGCTTCGAATGCGCGAGCATCGCATATTGTTGGTGGTGATATTTATTACAATTATTTGGGCGCGAACAACTATGAGTTTCATGTAAGTCTATATCGTGATTGTCTTTCAACTGGAGCGCAATACGACAGCCCTCTTAACTTGACAGTTTATAATAATGGCATTTTGATTCAGAACCTACAAGTTCCGTTTCCTGGGAGTATTACACTGCCTGTTGTTTTCAATAACCCTTGTGTAACTCCGCCAACAAATATCTGTACGGAACATGCAGAATATGTGGTTGTAGTAAACCTCCCACCAGCAGTTGGTGGTTATGATGTATCCTACCAGCGCTGTTGCCGTGGACCAAACATTACAAACCTTGTCAATCCAGATGATACCGGGATTACATTAACATGTCACGTTCCAGGTTTTGATACTGGAGAATGGGAAAACAGCAGCCCTAGATTCACGAACTATCCTCCACTTTTACTTTGTAACAATGAGGATTTAGATTTCGATCACAGCGCAACGGACCCTGATGGAGACGTACTTGCTTATTCTCTTGTAACTCCATTTGCTGGAGCATCATCTTTTAACCCTCAACCGAATCAAGCACCACCACCAACCTATCCACCTGTTAATTGGGCCGGAGGTTTTGGGTCTGCAAACCCATTGGGACCAGGTGCTTCAATAAGTATCAATCCAACTACAGGACAATTAATTGCTTCGCCAAGTTTATTGGGCCTTTTTGTTGTTGGAATTCAAGTTCAAGAAATTAGAAACGGAGTTGTAATTAATCAAACGACTAGAGATTTCCTTTTCCGTGTATTCAACTGTAACTTACAATTAGAGAGTATTCTTCCAGAACAAGATGAGCTGGCAACATTTGTATCTTACTGTAATGGATTAACGGTAAACTTTGAGAACAATTCATACGGAGGAACGAATTATGCTTGGGACTTCGGTGTACTAGGAATAAATACGGATGTGAGCTCAGCATTTGCGCCATCGTACACTTATCCTGCACCAGGTTCTTATACAGCAATGTTAATTGTAAATCCAGGATGGCCGTGCACCGACACAGCATACATGGATATAGTTGTAAATAATGAACTAGAAATTACATGGCTTTCTCAAGATTCACTTTGCTTCGTAGACAATGAATTCGATTTTGTGGCAAATGGAGGCCCTCCTGGTATAATCTACGATTGGAATTTTGGACCTAACGCGACCCCGGCAACAGGAGTTGGGTCCAACGTCGATGGTGTTTCATTTTCGACATCTGGTTTGCATTCCGTTACGGTCAATGGTACGTTCTCTTTATGCGCAGCAACTTGGACAAGTGAAGTTTATGTCATGCCTGCACCAACGGCAGAAATGATTCTTGTTCCTGATATTGAATGTGCTGGGCTGAATATTTATTTTGGAAACAATACCATTAATGCGACTAATTACAATTGGGATTTTAGTGGACTAGGTAGTTCAAGTGATTTTGATCCTACCTTCGCCTTCCCAGAGCCAGGAACCTATACCGTCACACTTTCGGCGTGGTCTTCACTCGCCTGTATGGATATCGTTGAAGAAACATTCGATTTGAATGAACTAATTGTTGTGGATTTTAATACAGCACCTTCAGGATGTCTTACAGAGAATAGCTTTGATTTCGATGGTACTGTTAGTGGACCAGTGGGAACTTTCTTCTCTTACAACTTTGGACCCAATGCATCCATTCCTTCTTCAACAGATATAGACGTCTTCAATGTTTCATTTACTGCTCCTGGGACAATCCCAATTACACTTACAGGAACGTTTGAAAATTGTATTCAAACTACAACGCAGGAAATTTACATCTATTCTCCACCAACGATTGATTTTGCTTTGGAACCAGAGTTGCAATGTGTTCCATTTAATGCACAATTCATTGATCAAAGTTGGGCAGAAACTCAAATTTTTTACAATTGGAATTTCGGAGATGGTGGGTCTTCTACGGATCAGAATCCTTCTCACATTTACAACAATGTAGGTGGCTATCCTGTAACGTTAACAATCTACACAACGGAAGGCTGTATTGATACTTTGACATTCCTGCAGGCGGACATAATTGATGTTCACCCCAACCCAGAAGCAGAGTTCTCAGT
>JABSPC010000438.1 GCA_013215515.1 Crocinitomicaceae bacterium | reverse complement strand
CAAACGCATTTGCTGAATCGTTCAATTCTAAAATTAAGTTGTTTAGAGCTAACTCTAGAGGTGTGAAAGACACCACTTTCTTCCTGTTTAGAATTGCCACTCTTTTTGCTTAGTCCCCCTAAAAATTAACTTGACCCCGAACAACTAGAGAATTTGGCAAAAATGCGATCACTAATGGAGAAGTCAACAAGGTTTGTGTCACTAAGTGGATTGTCAGGTGTATTTGCTGGCTTAGCCGGTTTGATTGGGGCAGGAGTCCTATTTTGGTTTTATGGAATGCAGTATTATTATCCGAATAATTCCAATGCAGTTTACACTTAAAATGGTGAGATCCGAGATTCATTTGTCCAATTTTTATTCCTTGATGCGGTTGGGATTCTTACCACGGCAATCGGTTTTGGTGCTTTTTTACAATTCGAAAAACAAAAAGACAAGGGCTGAAAGTTTGGGACGCTACATCAAAAAGGCTTTTAATAAACATTCTGATTCCGCTATTGACAGGTGGGGTATTTGGGTTGATTTTAATTAAACAGGGTCAAATGTAGCTTGTAGCGGCAACAACATTAATTTTTTATGGATTGGCATTAGTCAATACTAGCAAATACACGTTACATGATATTCGTTACCTCGGAATCTGTGAAATCATTTTAGGGTTGCTGTCTGCTTTTTACATTGGATATGGTTTAGTATTTTGGGCAATTGGATTTGGATTACTCCACGTTATTTATGGCATAGTAATGTATCACAAACACGAAAAATAGAAGCTTTGAAAAACATTATTTCACATCTTAATAAAGCCTTTGAGTCTAGAGTGAGGTTGGGTATTATGTCCATTCTCATTGTAAACGAATCCATCGACTTTAGATCCTTAAAGGAAATGCTAGAAGTTTCAGATGGAAATTTAGCAAGTCACTTGGTCGGGCTTGAAAAGAAGCAATACGTGATGGTTAAAAAACAATTTATTGGCAGGAGCCCAATACTTCATATAGAATCACTAAAGACGGAGATCTCGCTTTTAAGGAACATCTGACCGCTCTTGAAAAACTTCTTTATAGAATGATTAAAGAAAAACCAATCACCTATAAATCAATCAAATAATCTGCGATCTAAAGGGGTAACACTATTTGATTATTAATTTTTATGCTCTAAAATTTCAAAATGTTGAATAGGTTCTGCACTTTTTCCTTTGTATAATTCGACTACGGTTAATTCAATGTTTCTCACCTTGGCGTTTACCTTGAAGTCTTCTATAATTTCGACCACGTCTTGATGGATGAATTGTGTGCCTGAAGCATCAATTTCGACCGTGCTATTATTAGAAATTTCCGATAGGGTCTTCATAATGGATGCTTTATTTAGAAAAGTTACATCTTGCGATAAGACAATTCGTATTTTTTCTTGACCACTTGAATTACTCTTATTAATCTCATAAGGAACCTTAAAGTTATTTCTTAGGATAATAAATATTGCAACGACTAGTCCCAATGCAATTCCAATCAATAAGTCAGTGAATAAAATTCCAATTACAGTTACAAGAAATGGAATAAATTGCCCCGCTCCTTGCTTATACATTTTCTTAAATAATGCTGGTTTAGCAAGCTTAAATCCAACTACAAAAAGGATAGCAGCTAATGTTCCATAGGGGATAAGATTTAAAATGCTTGGTATGGCTATGATACTGGCAAGAATAAGAACGCCATGAATGATTGCAGAAGCTTTCGTCCTTCCTCCTGCTTGTTGGTTGGCGGAACTGCGAACTATTACCTGAGTAATTGGAAGACCTCCAATGAATCCAGAAAGGATATTTCCAATTCCTTGTGCTCTTAACTCACGATTGGTTGGTGTTACACGTTTCAATTCATCTTGCTTATCTGATGCTTCTACGCATAGTAAGGTTTCTAAACTTGCTACTACCGCTATCATGATGGCTGTGATGTATACTTTAGGATTAGCCAACGCGCTGAAGTCAGGTAACGTGAAATTATTAAAAAAATCATTAGCATTTTTTGCAACTGGCAATGTCACCAAGTGATCAGAACTAATTTGAAAAGTTGAATTTCCTTTAAAAAGAAGATTAAGAATAATACCAACCGTCACTGCCAATAGAGGTGCAGGAATTAATGCTGCAATTTTATTACGTTGAATTAACTTTACTTGCCAACTTATTAAAATGATAAGAGAAACGATCGTAATGATGACTACTCCAGGACTTATGAAATCAATCATCTTCCACATTTCAGAGAAGGTGTTTTGCATATCTGATTGAAAGAATTCAAAATCTCCTTCAGGATCTTTATCATATCCAAAAGCGTGAGGAATTTGTTTAAAGAAAATAAGGATTCCAATTCCAGCTAACATTCCATGTATTACTGAAGAGGGGAAGTAATAGGCAATAATTCCAGCTCTGAGAATTCCCATGATTAATTGTAAAATTCCTCCTAAAATTACGGCTACAAGAAAAATTTCAAATCCACCTAGATCAGTAATTGCATTCAATACTATCACAGCTAATCCAGCTGCTGGTCCACTAACTCCTAGTGGAGATGCACTTAACGATCCTACAATTATCCCACCTATTATTCCAGAAATTAACCCTGCGTATAAAGGAGCTCCAGAGGCCAAAGCGATCCCTAAACAAAGCGGAAGTGCGACTAGAAATACAACTATACTTGCTGGGATATCATTTTTTAAATTTCTAAATGGGCTTAAATGGGTATTTGATTTAGACATATTGATTCTATAATTAATTCTTTAATTTCTCACTAGTTTCTATTCCCAAGAAGTAAAATTGGAATTCCAATTACACTTTTAACAAGCTCCGTTGATGTTGATCTTTTCGAAAAAAAATTACCTAATCCACGACTATTATTTTTACTTCGACGGATGCAGATTAATCCAATTTTATCTTTGGTAATATGATTAATGAGTCCATCGGCAACGCTTGCATTATTTGGAGCATGGAACCGAAGTTTACTTTCAGGTTTCTTAAGTAATTGAACACCAAGTGGGGGGTCGATTATCGCGCCATTTGATTGATTGGAATTAACCTTAATGATTGAAAGAGAAGAGTCAACGAGTTTGTCAAGAGCATTGACTATTTCAAGGTTTGAGTTTTTTATAGTAGTCTCTTTACACGCAAAAGAAATGTTAGTATCTAAGTCAAATTCAGCATCTGACTTGGTAATAAGAACATTCCCTGAATAGGTATTCAAGAAGTGATTCATTATTCTCCCTTTTGCATTTTTAGTATTGCTACCGACAATTACTAGGTCTGGCTTTATCTTTAAAACATGAGTATTTATTTCGGACTTTATTCTTCCGTATGAGTAGTTATAGTTGGATTGAATTCCTTCTGTGCCAAGCATTTCTACTAATGATTTTAATTTATTTTCAACTTCCTTATTTACCTGATCCAGGGAAGAAAGAAAAGCTTGAGAGTTTTCAAGTCCTGAAATTTTTTCTGGATCAATAGCATGAAATATTTCTATACGACCGTCTAGATATTTAGCTAGCGAGATGGCATACTTCAAAGAAATGTATGAAGCTTCTGAAAAGTCCATTAGGACTAAAAATGTGTAATTCGATTTCATAGGTGCAGTAATCATTTGGGTGCAATGATAGATGCGCCTTGTTAAAACGAAATAAGAACGAGATTAAAATTAGATTAGAATT
>JABSPC010000437.1 GCA_013215515.1 Crocinitomicaceae bacterium | reverse complement strand
GGTGGTATTATTTTAAATCAACTTAAGAAATTGGGTGCGTCTTGTGATTGGGAGCGAACGAGTTTTACAATGGATCAAGATTATTCAGAATCGGTGAAAGACGTATTCATTGACTTGTACCAAAAAGGTAAAATTTACAGAGCTGTAAGAATGGTGAACTGGGATCCAGAAGCACTTACGGCATTATCTGATGAAGAAGTATTGCACAAAGAGGTGAACTCTAAATTGTTCCACGTTCGATATAAAATTTCTGGAACAGATGACCAATGGTTAACGATTGCTACAACTCGTCCAGAGACGATCTTAGGAGATTCAGCTATTTGCGTTAATCCAAATGATGCGCGTTATGCAAACCTGAAAGGTAAGAAAGCAATTGTTCCAATTGTAGGAAGAGAAATTCCAATTATTTTTGATGACTACGTTGATATGGAGTTCGGAACTGGATGTTTGAAAGTTACTCCAGCTCACGATACAAACGATTATGACTTAGGAAAGAAATTTGATCTTGAAACAATTGACATTCTTAATGATAATGGTACGTTGAATGAAAATGGGCTTCATTATGAAGGACAGGACCGTTTTGAAGCGCGGAAAAATATTGAGAAAGAATTACACGATAAAGGGTATTTAATAAAAACAGAAGATCACATCAATAAAGTGGGATATTCTGAACGAACGAATGCAGTTATTGAGCCAAGGTTGTCATTGCAATGGTTCGTTGATATGAAAGAAATTTCGGCTAAAGCAAAGGACGATGTTTTGGGTGGAGACGTTCAGTTTCACCCAGCGAAGTTTAAGAATACATACCGTCACTGGATGGAGAACATTAAGGATTGGTGTATTTCACGCCAATTGTGGTGGGGACATCAGATTCCAGCTTGGTATTACGGAGAAGGAAATGAAAATTACGTTGTTGCAAAAACAATAGAGGAAGCAATTCCATTGGCAACTGAAAAGGCAGGAAAGACTATTACAGCTGAAGATCTTAGACAAGATGAAGATGTTTTAGATACATGGTTCTCAAGTTGGTTATGGCCAATCTCGGTTTTCAACGGGCTGACTGATCCTGAGAATGACGAGATCAAATATTATTACCCTACAAATGATTTAGTAACAGCTCCGGAGATTATGTTCTTCTGGGTGGCACGAATGATTATTGCAGGAAACGAATACATGGATGGTGTCCCGCCTTTCAAGAACGTATACTATACGGGAATTGTAAGAGATAAGCTTGGCCGTAAAATGTCGAAGTCGTTAGGGAATTCTCCAGACCCAATCGAGTTAATCGAGAAGTATGGTGCTGATGGTGTTCGATTGGGAATGCTTGTTTCATCGCCTGCGGGGAATGATTTACCGTTTGATAGTTCACAATGTCAGCAAGGAAGAAATTTCACGAACAAAATTTGGAATGCCAATAGATTAGTTGATTCATGGACTGTTCAAGAGGATTTGCCTCAGCCAGAATCGTCAGTGAAAGCGATCGAATGGTTTGGAGTAAAGTTCAATCAAGAATTGGAAATTATTAATGGCTTATTCGATAAGTTTAAGATTTCTGAAGCCTTGATGGCAACCTATAAATTGGTTTGGGATGATTTCTGTTCTTGGTATTTGGAAATGATCAAGCCAGGGTATCAACACCCAATTGATTTAAAAACGATTGAGGCGACGAAAACATTCTTTGAAGAAATATTAAAGTTGATTCAACCCTTTACACCTTTTATTGCAGAAGAAATTTGGCACCTTGTTCGTGAAAGAGCAGAAGGAGAGGATGTGATTATTGCTAAATGGCCAGAGGTGAAATCTATTGATGGGAAGGTTCTCAAGGATTTCGATATGGCAACGGAGGTAATTACTCATATTCGAAACATTCGAAAGAAAAATAACATCGCCAGCAAAGTAAAAATGGACTTATTTATTAAAAATAACAAGGACGTGGATACATCATTTGACCCCGTTATTGTTAAAATGGGAAATCTGACTCAATTAGAATACATTGATGGCAAGGTTGAAAATTCAAATTCATTTATCGTTGATGGAAACGAATATTTCATTCCATTTGGAGATACAATCGACGTAGAGGTGGAGAAAGAAAAGTTATCGGAAGAACTTGGTTATACGCAAGGGTTTTTGAAAAGTGTTCAGAAAAAATTGCAAAAT
>JABSPC010000436.1 GCA_013215515.1 Crocinitomicaceae bacterium | reverse complement strand
AGCGTCTCTAGTCAAAAAGCGCCATATTCAAATACCTTGGTTCAAGGTTTAAAACCAATAATATATGATGGATTATAAATTTATAAGATCATCTAAAAAGCTATCACCACTGCTTAATTGTGGAACAGTACTTGCTACGATTGTGGCATTAAAATTGAGGAGGTTTAACGAAAATTGTCGAAATGGATTTAATTTATCTGTTCATAATTCGTACAAAAAAGAGTATTTTGTTAGTTAGTTTCCATTTTCAAATTTAAAAGAATCAAATGCGGTTAAAGAAAAGATATGCCTTCTACTTTGTTGCAATTAGTTTCATACTATTCGCCTTCACCAAACCCGGTCCTACCGACGAGGTACCTAGGCGTGAAGCGATTTTAATGGAACTCGTGTTGTCAAGTTTGCAGCAAGTACATTACCAACAAATTTTAATTGATGACGATCTTTCTATTAAGGTTTATGATAGTTATGTGGATCGAGTAGATAATGGAAAACGTTTCTTTTTGAAATCCGATGTTGAGGGGTTCAACAAATACCGCTTGCTTCTAGATGATCATGCAAAAAGTAAGAATTTTGAGTTTTTCAATCTGCTAACCGAAACTTTTGATAAAAGAGTAAAACAAACAGGCGTTTTTTATGATGAAATATTAACTGAACCATTCGATTTTGAAAAAGATGAAAGTATCGAAACGGATGCGGACAAAATAGATTATGCAAAGAATGATTCTGAACTGAAATCAAGATGGAAAAAGCTGTTGAAGTATCGCGTGTTAATGGAAATTGACACGAAATTGGCGCGGCAAGAAAAAGCACTAGAAGACAGTGATACAAGTGTAACAATTGAACCATTTGAAGATTTAGAAATTAATGCACGAGCGAAAGTACGTAAGGATTTTGACCGATGGTTTGTCAATCTTGGTCATGAAGATCGAGAGGATAAGTTTGCTGTTTACATAAACACTTTTGCGAATGTAATTGAACCACACACATCCTATTTCCCTCCTTTGGATAAAGAGAATTTTGACATTCGAATGTCTGGAAAACTAGAAGGTATTGGAGCGCAACTTTTGCCAAAGGACGGATATATTAAAATAACGAGAATTGTTCCAGGTTCAGCATCTTGGAAACAAGGAGAATTGAAAGTGAATGACTTAATCATGAAGGTCGGACAGGGAAGTGAAGAGCCAATCGATATCGTTGATATGGACATGGATGACGTTCTTCCAATGATTCGCGGTAAAAAAGGTACAGAAGTTCGATTGACCGTTAAAAAAGAAGGCGGTGAAATCGTTACAATTTCTATTGTTCGAGATGTGGTCATTTTGGAAGAAAGCTATGCGAAATCAGCATTGATTAAAGATGCCGAAGACAAAGAACGCGTTGGGATTATTGATTTAAGAAGTTTCTACGCAGATTTTAACGATCGGGACGGAAGAAGATCTTCAGTCGATATGCGTAAAGAAGTTCAAAAACTAGTCGCGGATAAGGTCGATGGAATCATTATTGATTTGCGTTACAACGGAGGTGGATCATTGTATGACGCTGTTGAAATTGCGGGCTTGTTTATAAAAACAGGGCCCGTTGTTCAGGTTGCTTCAAGGAGAGGAGCTCCAACGGCATTAGAAGATAAAAACCCGATGATTGCTTATGATGGACCATTGGTGATTCTTGTAAACTCTTTCTCCGCTTCTGCATCTGAAATTTTAGCAGCTGCACTTCAAGATTATGGCAGAGCCGTTATCATTGGGACTGCACCATCGACATTTGGGAAAGGAACTGTACAACGATTTTACGGATTGGATGATAGGGTTCCAGAAAGTCTTTCTAATTTGGGAGAAATGGGATCCGTAAAAATTACAACTCAAAAGTTTTTTAGAATTAATGGAGGATCAACGCAGTTAAAAGGAGTTGTTCCAGATATCATTTTGCCTGGAGTTTATTCATACATCAGTTCAGGAGAAAAAGATGAAGATTTTGCAATGCCTTGGACGGAAATCGAACCGAGCGATTATAAAGAATCATTCGTTAAAAAAATGAACTCGATTAAGAAGAAAAGTGCTCTTCGGGTTGAATCCAGCGAGATTTTGGCAATGATTGATGAACGAGCTAAATGGATAAAAGAACAACGAGAAGATTCTAAGATGTCTTTGAACCTTACTAAATACAGAGAACAACAGGCAATGTATCGTGAAAAATCGGAAGAATACAATGCTTTAGTTGTTGAGAACGAACGTTTACAAATTGATTTGGTTAGCGCCGATGTTGAAGCTCTTAAATCTGATACGATTAGAGCGGCAAGTATGGAGACATGGCATAAGAGCTTGAAAAAGGATCCGTATATTATGGAAGCTGTTGAGGTTTTGGGTGATTGGTAAAACATTAGATTCTCAAAACTTATTTCATTAATTTCACGACATGACTCGAAAAGCATGTCCAGAAATAGTTATTCAAGGAGCGAGAACAAACAACTTGAAGAACATTTCATTGAACATTCCGCACAACAAATTTATCGTTGTGACTGGAATTTCTGGGTCAGGAAAATCGAGTTTAGCATTTGACATTATTGCCAAAGAAGGACAACGCAGGTATTTTGAAACCTTGCCATCTTTTGCGCGACAGTTTATGGGGAAATTGAACCGCCCCGATGTCGATGAAATTGAAGGACTTTCTCCAGTT
>JABSPC010000435.1 GCA_013215515.1 Crocinitomicaceae bacterium | reverse complement strand
TAACTGATTCTCCAGCTTCCAATGATGCTTTAATTCGCAAAGCTAAATCATGCTCTTTAATGATATCCTTATCTCCAGATTTCACTTGACGTGAAACAGTACTAATTTTCTTTTCGATGCTTTCTAAATCTTTCAATTGAAGCTCGATATCAATAACCTCCTTGTCTCTAACCGGATCAATAGAACCTTCGACGTGAATGATATTTCCATCTTCGAAACATCTGATGACGTGAATAATTGCATCACATTCTCTGATATTTGCCAAGAATTGATTTCCAAGCCCCTCACCTTTCGATGCGCCTTTAACCAATCCTGCGATATCTACAATTTCCATTGTCGTCGGCATTACTCTCTCTGGATTCACCAACGATTCCAGTTTCTCCAAACGAGGGTCTGGAACTGAAATAGTTCCTATGTTAGGTTCTATCGTACAGAACGGGTAATTTGCTGATTGAGCCTTTGCATTTGAAAGACAGTTGAACAATGTTGATTTACCCACATTTGGCAAACCTACAATTCCACATTTTAAAGCCATTTTATTGAATTTTACACAAAGATAATTGAAAGAAATTAAGGTGAAAGAACTCTCCGATAAATCATGCCAATTTATCATCAAAATTGATCGAATTGTAACACCTAATTTATACCAAAACCTTCTCTGTATTCAGATGAAATACATTATCTTTAAAAGAATTATAGCAACCTGTTACACGCCCTTCTAATTACTACTAATGAAATTATATAAACTCTTCGCCGTCCTATTCATGCTTGTCACAGCTTCAACTTTATTTGCTCAAACAGAGGATGATATCGACTCTCTTCTACGTACAGCACCAATTGATTCTCTCATCTATGAATACAGTGTCGGTCTTGAGAAGAAATTTGATTTGGTAGATGTATTTGACGAAGCCGATCGAAGACTAAATCATATCTATAATGAGTTAATGAAACGCAGAGCAGTAAACAGTGATATGTTAAAGACGGCACAACGAAACTGGATCAAATATAGAGATGCTGAATTCCAGTTTATCACATCTCAATCTGAAGATAAAGAAGGTACCATGTATCCCATAATTAGATGGAATCAAAAAATTAGAATTGTTTCTCATAGAGTTGATGAGCTCGAAGCATACAATATTTTCTTACTCGCTAACGAATAAATATGCCTATTCAAACGATACTTTTGTTTAGGAAATCTAAAACCTAATCGTTCGTCAAAACTTGATTCAAGCAATGCTCGTTAAATTTGGGATAGTTATATTCGTGACCTTAAACTGTCATTATGAAACTTCTTGCATCCTTTCTTTTTGCCTTAATTGCAACAACTTCTTTCGCCCAAAACGATTCAATATTTATCAAATCAATTTACAACGAAGCTTTATCGAATGGTAAGAGCTACGAGGATTTAAGAAGCCTTTGTAAAGACGTTGGTGCTCGTTTAACGGGATCCGCAGAAGCTGCGATGGCGATTGAATGGGGAAAGAAGAAACTGGATGGCTATGCTTTTGATAAAGTTTATTTGCAAGAAATCCAAGTTCCGCATTGGGAACGAGGAACAAAAGAAGCTGGATGGATTAAGAATGGAAATGGCGATTTGATTAAAGTTCACCTTTTGGCACTAGGCGGTTCAATTGGAACAAACGGACTTATTGAAGCGGAAGTGGTTGAATTCAAATCATTGGATGAATTGAAAGCGGCCAAAGCAAAGAAGGTTAAAGGGAAAATTGTTTTCATCAACCAACCTATGGATGAGCAACAGATTAATACGTTTAAGGCCTATGGAGGTTGTTACCCAATTAGAGGAAACGGTGCAGCCGAGGCAGGACGCTTGGGTGCAATTGCTGTTGTAATTCGCTCACTTGGTCTTCCCATTGACGAGCATCCACATACGGGGTCAATGCACTACAACGACAGTATTGAAAAAATTCCAGCGGCGGCATTAT
>JABSPC010000434.1 GCA_013215515.1 Crocinitomicaceae bacterium | reverse complement strand
TTTTCACTTTTTCAATTATTGCATTTGATGCGAGAATGATTCCCCCGAGAGTTCTCCCCTGACCATCTATGTACTTCGTTGCTGAGTGAATAGAAACGTCTGCTCCTAATACAATCGGTTGTTGAATAATTGGTGTTGCAAAGCAATTATCAACGGCTAATAAAACGCCTTTCGCTTTACAAATCTTTGACAATCTTTTAATATCGATTAAATCCAAAGCAGGATTACTCGGCGTTTCGATGTAAACAATCTTCGTGTTGGGTTGAATTGCATTTTCGAACCCTTCATAATCGTTGTAATCAATATACGTGAAATCAATTTTCCATTTCGGGAGAATCTCAGTCAATAGTTTATGCGTTGACCCGAAGACTGATCGACAAGAGACAACATGATCGCCTGATGATAATATAGCACCGAAAAATGTAAACACCGATGCCATTCCTGTTGCTGTGGCCCATCCGTTTTCAGCCTTTTCCAAAGCCGTCATTTTTTGAATCAATTCATCGACGTTTGGGTTGGCGTATCTGGAATAAATATGGCCTTCCTTTTCCTCTGCGAATTGTGACCGCATATCTTCCGCATCTTCAAATACGTAACTACTTGTTAAATACAATGGTACGGAATGCTCGTTGTTCAAAGATCTTTTTGATTGAATCCGGATTGCGTCTGTTTCTTGTCTGCTCATTTCAAATTATTTCGTGTCTAATGACAATGTTTTTATCTAATGAAGCCACGACTGAACAATACTTTTCAATCACCAGTTTCACATTTTTATCTAGTTTTATTTTATCAATACTTTCGTCCACTTCCACTGAAAGCAGGAATGATTCAAATGGAGATGGAATCCCCTCTTTTCGCTTCGAATTAATTGTAATTTTAAATAGAGAAGGGTCGAATCGTTGCTTCTTTAAGATACCTAGGACGTCAATCGCTACGCAACCCGCCAAAGCCCCCCCAAGAAGCTCCATGGGCCGAAATCCACGATCTGTTCCACCGATACCTGGTGCGGCATCTATTAAACATTTTATTCCTCGTTCGTTTTCAAATTCAAAAACATAAGGTTTATCGATTCGAGTAAGTGTAATTCCCATAATTAATCATTGTTCGAGGCTAAAGTTAAAAAACACTTGGCTCAAAGCTTGAAAATCGAATCTCTCTTTCCTTTTCGAAAGTCGCTTCTTTTTGGAATGCTTCTGGCAACACGATAAGCGATAATTCTTTTCGGTTGTTAAAATCGAATTCCTTTAACTCACTGAAGCGAACCCATCCTGTTTGGTAGGAGTATTCTTCACTTTGAAAGACTTCGTCAATTTTATAGAAGGGAATTTCGTTGATTGCCTCGATGAATTGAGACCCCAAATAGACTTTTAGAAAGAAATCTGAAGTGAATTTTAAATCTTTGTCTGCATCCGTTTTTCGGTATTCGTATTTGTAATCAAACTTTAACGCAGAAACATCTGAAAGTACCGCACTTGCTGTAGGGTAACTTCCTGCCCCTTTGCCAATAAACAATTGCTTATCTGAGAAGAGCGCCTCAACAATTACTGCGTTAAATTCGTTATCAACGGTGTACGCAAAATGCTCTTTTTTAATAAAATGTGGCGCCACAAAACCAACCACTTGAGAACCAATTTTCTCGGCTCTTGAAATCAACTTTGTTCGGTAACCCTTCTCCAACGCGTAATTTACTTCATAAGATGTGACATTT
>JABSPC010000433.1 GCA_013215515.1 Crocinitomicaceae bacterium | reverse complement strand
GCGTCCGTTTTTTTTCATTAAGGGTTACTTTTTATAGGTCAATGCATTACACGCGAAAACCAGTCTTATGAAAAACAGAATACTCTTTGCCTTCTTGCTCTTTACAAGCCTCTCGCACTCATGTGGAAATGAATACGGACATGACCTCAATGGTGATCGAATTTTCACCATGTTCTTTTACATGTCGAAGCAACATCGGAATTTCGACAAGACTGATCTTAGAAATAGATTATTTAAAGCAGAGGCCAAGGCTAACGCTGATACGGACTTTCAAATTCAATCGAACATCGCCTTGTATCACATGAAGTTGGGCGATGTAAAAAAAGCACTTCAAATTTTAGAGCCTCTGCTACAAAAGCATCCTGATGAGTATACAATTGCAGCAAATTTAGGAACAGCCTATGAATTGGACGGTCAATTAGAGAAAGCTCTGATATTTATTAAGAAAGGACAAAAACTCAATCCCGATTCGCATTTCAAAAGTGAATGGATTCACATTAAAATTCTAGAAGCCAAAATAAAAGAGAAATCAAATCCAGGATGGTTAAACTCTCATTCCATAATAACTGTTGAGGAAATGCATAGCAAAATTAACCCAGGTCATCATTACAGAGGTAATCAATTGGAATACCAATTGCGAACAAGGGTAGCCTTCACTCCTGCCCCAAATAAAGTAATGGCGAACTTATTACAAACCTTAGCAGAGTACAATGTCGAACATGGAACTTATGAGAATGCAATAATGGCTTATACCTATATTCTAGAATTCACAGAATCAGACTTTAAGAAAAGGCAAATTTCGAAGGCAATTATTGAATTGAATAAGCGCCGAAGAGAATCTGGAGTTACGGAGTTGAATTACCAATTTAAGCGTCTTATTGAAAGTGGCGAAATCGACCCAACACTTATGCTGTATGGTATAGATGAGGTTGCAGAAGAACTACAAGAGATTGATGAGGCGGCTTTTATTACAAGGGATTCGCTAAGAATTATGACTGCAAAAGTAGATTCATTATCGAGTTTAAATTCCAGTCCAGAAGAGAAAAAAGAGCAGAAAAGTAAAGACTCCGGAGCGTTATTTGGAATTCTATTTGGAATTGTTGGCCTAGTTCTTGGAATTGTGATTGCAATAGTCGCAATGAAAAAAGGAAAAAATTAGATATTAAGTGTTACTTTTTTCAGTACTTTACGTTATGTATGCATAGTGAAGCTATCATAAAAGAAACGGGGGACAAACTAGAATGGCTCGTTTCACTCCTTATTGATGATGTTTCGCAACAGTATACTATAGTTTAGCAACGGGGGACGCCCTTAAACGACAAAAAAAGACGCCCCTTGGTATAGCCAAGGGGCGTCTTTCTATTTAAACTCAATAGATCTTTATGCTTCTATCTTAATAGGGTTCTTCACCTTAGTGTTTGTTAAAGCAATTTCAAGAACCTCATCCATTTTTGTAACATAATGGAACGTCAAGCCTTTCAAATATTCTTCTTTAATCTCGTCGATATCTATCTTGTTCTTTTCACAAAGAATGATCTCTTTAATCTTTGCTCTTTTAGCAGCAAGGATTTTTTCTTTTATTC
>JABSPC010000432.1 GCA_013215515.1 Crocinitomicaceae bacterium | reverse complement strand
TCAATTAAATAAAACAAAAAATGGAAAGACAAGAATTAAGCGTTGCAAACAATATGGAGGAAGAAGTTCTTCAAGGGCTTTATAATACTCCAAACAAGAGTCGATTGGGTGCAATCAACATAGCTGCTCAAAAGCCTCAAATCGGAGAATTAGAAGCAAAAAATGTTCAAATGGGAATTACTGACACAGTAAAGAAGTTAGAGCAAGAAAATGAGGAAATGTTCAAAGAGAAAGAGAATGTTGCTGATGTAGTAAATGTTTCTGAAGGTGAAGTGAGCAAGAAGAACGAAGTTGTAGAAGTAGAAAATAAAATAATGGGTATGAAGCCTATGGTTTTTGGTGCTGTAGTTATTTTAGCAAGTGTTGGAGCATATTTCATTTACAAGAATTATAAAAAATAAATAAAATGAAGACAGCTTTTGGAAACATATTAGAGGGTATTCTTGGAGGGGTTCAAACTCACGTAGTTGGTGATGGCGAATCTATCCAACAAACAGAAGCAGAATTTCCTCAATTGGAGGGGGTAGATAGTGATGAAGATTCAATGCAAGTTGAAATTTTAGGAATGAAACCGATTAATTTCGGATTTCTCTTAGTAGGAATACTCGGAGCAACTGTACTTGGAATAGTATTATATAAAAAATACAATAAATAAAATGAATCGTTCTGAATTTGAACCTACAAACGGATTTATGTTAAAAGGACGTATGTTCAAAAGTAGGGATAGGAGGCGATTTGGTAAAAGGAAAGTTATGAAACGAATAGTAGCACCACCTCAGCCAAGAGTATCGTCAGTAGAAGGACAGAATAACGGTTATACCGAAGCACAAACGAACTATCCAATCAATATGGATAAAAAAATATTCGGTATGCAACCAAAAACATTGGCGATTGCATTAGGAGTGATAGTCGTTGGAATATTGGTTTTAAGCAGAACAAATAATCCACAACAAGGAGTAAATAATGGAGGGTTACAGCAGTAACTTTGATGTAAACTTAAAAATAAAGGAAGATGCAATTAATGTTGCCAACAAATAAAGTTCCTTTCTCGTTAGCGTTAGGAATTAAGACTTCCAAACCTGAGAAAATTGTAGTTAGAGTATCTGACAACAGAAAACCCCACACGTATTATATTTCACGAAAAATTGCTATCAATGGGTACAGAGAGTTGAATTTGAATTTACCTCAATGTCCAACCGCTTGTGTACTTACCATATACAATGCGAGCAATGGAAATAAAGCAACCCATCAAGACAAATCATTCAAAATAGAGAAGCTTGAGGCTGAAAACTTAGAACATTGCCCTATATGGATGAAAGGAGATACTGCATCCTTTGTGAAGTTTGCTCAAGAATTTTCGGAAAATGCAAGTATTTTATCAGCAGGTAGATATTCTCCTTCAATATATCGTTCTGATGATGCAAAATTTCATATTGATTACTACGACCAAATATATGATAAACATACTAAGAAATTTTTAAGTACCCCTGCTCGAATAGGGCATACATCAGGTATAATTGAAGTGTCTAAAAAGGATTTTCTTGGTTATACAGTTCCCATGCGAATGATTATTCTTTTACATGAGTACGCCCATAAATACCTTAATCCAACGATTAACAAGCCTATCGCTTATGAAACAGGAGCAGACATTAATGCTCTCCATATTTATTTAGCATTAGGGTATCCTCCGAGTGAGGCTCATTATTCCTTCCTTAAAGTGTTTAAAGATGCGAATAACGAAGGAAATTCAAAAAGGTATCTCATTATAAAGGATTTCATACATAAGTTCACGAATGGAGAGATAGAGGGAAGTTGTAAATTAAAAACAAATATTAGTGGAAAATAAAACTCCATTTATAATAGGGAAAGGATTACAATATAGTACTGTTCAATTTGATTTGAGCAATGCTACTGCTAATCCTATAACTATAGAGATTGACACTAACACGTTAACAAATGTTGAGTCGGCTAATGGCGTTGGTGCTTTCCCTAACACTTTAGGTCAAACTATTTGTGGTGGAATCATGGGTGGTTTATATTATAACCCAACAACAAAAAGACTAATTTC
>JABSPC010000431.1 GCA_013215515.1 Crocinitomicaceae bacterium | reverse complement strand
ATCCAATCATCACTCAAAGTACATGGTTGTGAAGAGCAAACTGACCCATGAAGAAGTTGAAAACAAAGCATGTCTTTCACCGCAAGATAGAGCCAATTTCTACGGCGCACCTAATTCTTATTACGTTGGTGAAAATGTGGTTTACGCCAGTTACAATGCCTCCGTTAGAGTGAAAGGAAGAACTTTTGAAAGGAGTACCTACAAGAAGATGGCAAGGTGCTTGGTTTATTCATGGATTAAATCGAGAGGTCATTTTAAAAACATGATCAATCCCGATTATCAAGTAACTGGTCTGTCAATTGGAATTGATACCACGCAAAATGTCATCTATTCGTGTAAGAAATTTGCGAGAGTGATGTATGCTTATTCTTTCGATGAGAACCCCGAAATGTTTCCTTATGCTGAAGTGAACCGCGACTCTGTGAATGCATTACTCGTTGCTGTTTCGGAGAATAGAATCTGTTTTCAATATGTGTGCCGCCGCAGAACACCTTACTCCACAATTTCATTATTTGTCGGCGTGTCTTTTGGTCGATAAAATTGAGCAGAAAGGAAGTCAAATGACAGCCAAGGAACCGAATATTCAAAAGGCTTTTAACCGATTTAATTTGCTTCTGAACTGGTACGAGCTGGATTCGTCATTTTTACTCAATGTATCAAAGGTGAACTTGAATATTGTCAAAATTCTATGCGAATTGGTTGATCCTGATCAGATTTTTGAATACAATGAAATAATCAATAGGAGTTTAATTCACATCGTGCAGTATTACCGACAGACGGATCAATTGAACTCATAAAATGTTTTGTCACTGGGAAAATTGCTGTGCTATTTCAAAAATATTCCGCTTGCCGTCAATCTCTGTCAAGATTATCTAGATGACAATGAGGTGTTGCAATTGTATTTACCATTGGCCTATAGCCATTCGTCCTATCTAAGTAGTAACGACGCATTGGAATTTGAAGCCAATTTTCATGCCCTTCTCATGGAGGCTAAAGGGAGATTGACATCAGAAGAATGGTGTGGATTACTCTATGGTAAATATGGAATTCCGTTTCAAGTTATGGACAATAAAAATCTGCATACTCAATTCTGCGCAACATGTCCAGATCGAGTGAATGAAGTGTTGGGAGAGTAATCGAAATCACATCACCTCAATTTCATTCCGCATCAAATACACCTCAACAATAACCCTAGAAACCAATTCCATATCCAACTCATTAATATCCAGAAGCATTTTATAAGTCGCTTTGCGGTGTTTTGTCTTTAGTTTTCCCACAACTCCCAGCTTCAGTAAAACCTTTCGTCCAAGTAGTTTTCCGCCATAACCATATTTAAAGGAATTGTTGTTTATGTCGCCCTTCATGGTAGAGATTCGATGAAGCATTTTATGCGTTTTCTTGAAGTACTTTTTGATTTGCTTAATCCTCACTTTTGAAACTTCTTCGCCGTGAAGAATTACCGCCGTGTAGTTTGCGGTTTCGTTCAATTCTGCTAAGAATTTCTTTCGTTCTTCGGGTGTTTGTTCCATGCTGATTTCTTATACCAACCCGAATTTAACCAAAACTGGACTTGTAACAAAAAAACCGGAGCGCAATGCACTCCGGTTTTTAATTGAAATCAATTAATTGATTATTCTTTTATGATTTTATTGTGTCCCATTTCATTCTCTGTATGCACCTTGAGAAGGTACATACCACTACTTAGGTTTTGGATACCAATTTCAAAATGCGTTGAATTGACATTCCATGCATTGATGCGTTTACCATTAGAATCATATAACGTAGCTTTTACATTCGTCATGTGTTCTGGAATATTCAATGATACAACTGTTGTTGCTGGATTTGGATATACAGATACTCCATCCAAGCTATTTTCACTAATAGATGCGCAATCTTGGACATCGATATCTGTACATCCTATTGAATCCGTGAAGGTATAGGTTACAGAGTGGATACCAAGACCTGCTTCGCTAGGATCAAAATTGTTTCCAGTTACCCCAGGGCCACTGTATGTTCCACCAAGAGGAGTTCCAGCTGGGACATTCGTAAAGTAAACACATACTACTGCGTTCGCATTTAATGAAACCATAGGCAGAGGGTTAACGATTATGTCCGTGCTTGCATTATTTGCACAACCCAATGAATCAGTAAATGTGTATATAACAGTTGAAGAGCCAGCACCTGCTACGCTCGCATCAAAGTTGTTTCCAGTTACTCCAGGACCACTGTATATTCCGCCAGGAGGAGTTCCAGCTAAAGGAACAGTAGTTACATCTGCACATACAGAATCAACAGGAATTAATGAAACCATTGGAAGTGCGTTAACAGTTAGGTCAATAGAAAAAAGACTATCACAACCTAAAGTCGTTTGAAGTGAATCGGTATAGAAACCTGTCGCTGTCTGATAGGCTCCACCTGCAAAAAAAAACACTATCTCCTACACAAATATTGCTTGTTGATATATAATGATACGTTTCCATTACCGGAATGTTAACTGTTGTAACAAGAGCGGAGGTATCAGGAGTCATGTCGTAATAAAATTCAGTTCTAGAAATATTGTCTGTCGACTGTGCCCATACACTCGACATTGGGTTTGAACTTAAAGAATTTTGCATTCCTGATCTGAAAAATTCAACTGGTACCCCTCCAATCATTGACATGTAAGGAGTCGAAGCATACGAATTATCATCGATTCGATTACCATAAATTCCAATTACATCGCCACTGTCTATTGCGAAACAAACTGGAATGGTGTCTGGTCCAGTATAATTATTCCAATATCCCATTTCTGTATAACCATCTGTAAGCCCAGGATACAAAGGAACAATTGAGTCAAATTTAAGGACCGCGATATTTTGTGACCCCGTACTTGCATCAGTAGGAACATATAGGCCTGGTATAATAAAGTCCATAGGTGCTGTAAACCAGTACCCACGAACGTTTCCAGAGTAAACAGAAACATGTGGCGGCAATGGAGCAACACTATCCATTTGCCCTGTAAGAGATGTAAGGTAGAATGTTGTATCAGTCAATAATGGGCCAGTAATAAGTGTGTCTGTAGTAGAAAATATATTCGTTAGCAACGAATCTGTAGCCCATAAATAGTCACATTCTCCTGTAGCAACCAGCGTATCAATGCCACCTCCACATGGAAGAGTAGTACTGTTTACAGAAAGCGCCATAATTCCGCATGACGTGCAGTCCGGAGCTACAGTTTTTCCATTCGTATTCGTTTGAGTTCCTATGTTAAAAGACGGATCGTTCGATGACAGAGGAGTCTGGGTGATTTATTGCTGTGCAATTGCACTCCCCATAAATAGGAGAAAGAAAAGATAGGTGAAAGTAATTTTTGTATTCATGATATTGATTTTTTTTTGTAAGCCGCAAAAGTATGGATGTAATATGGGGAAATAGAATTTAATTTTTTAGCTTTATTAACGAATGGAAAATTTATGGTATGCTCTTGCATACAAAATTAGACACTGTTCTTCAACAAGAAGTTGTAGTTATTGATAGCATAGAATTCTAATTATAAGAAACGTCCTGTCATAATTGAGTGGACGTTTTTTGTTGTGTAATAATCCCGTATTTTTGACGAAGATCTAACAACAAAGAATTGTTTCATTATATGAATGATAAGCTAAAAAAAATACCTAAAAATCATTGTGCCTATCGGAATTGGTGTGTACTTGACATGATATTTTTTAAGTGGGTTGAGCGATCAAGACATCAAGGACACAAATAATGCCGCTGTGAATGCAAATTACTTTTGGGTATTTCTAGGAGTACTTGTTACTTTTTTAAGTTATTTTAGTCGCGCTTACCGATCACGTTTCTTGCTAGAACCGTTGGGGTATAAGCCCAAGTTGAAAAATGTTTATCATGGAGTGATGGCTGGTTATATAATCAATTATACCGTGCCTCGTTCTGATGAATTTGCTCGTGCTAGCCTCCTTGCGAATTACGAAAACATTCCATTTGAAAAAGTATTCGGAACAATTGTGGTTGACGTATTATAGACGCTATGATGTTTGGGCTAATTTTCTTAATCACAGGATTGTTGCGCTTGAACAATGGAGATATTGGATCAATAACGAATTCCGATCAATCAAGTTCAAGTTGGAAAATCTATGTACTCATTGGGATGGTCGTAATTGGCATTATCGGTGCCGATTTCTATTTCAAAAATGATAAGTTCAGAAAGGTGTGCAACGAAAAGATTCTCGGTTTTTATCAAGGCGTAAAATCAATTTGGACAATGAAGAAAAAGTGGACATTTATAGGTCATACTTTTTTCATTTGGAGCGCTTACATCGTTGCCCTGTGGCTCTTTGCTTTGGCTTTTCCACAAACAGCAGGAATAGGAATTGATACGGTGTTCGGTATTTTTCTTGTCTCGGCCATAGCAGTTGGTCTGCTTCCAGACGGTATGGGAGCATACCCAGCTTGGGTAACAAAAGTTTTGGCGATGGATGGGATTCAGTTCGTTGCCTTGGGGATCTTTGCTTGGGGTGCGCAAACACTAACGATCTTGATTCTCGAACTGCTTTCTCTATTTTTAATTCAGCGTCAGCCGAAGCAAAATACGGATTGAATTTTTTCTACAGAGATTATTCATTCTAATTTGTTACCATATTCCCTTAATATTCCTCCTCCATTTTCAAATTAAACCTGTGATATATAATATGTGATTCAGCTATGAAGTATCCATGATATGGACATTTCCCGTTCGAAATCATGATTCCGAACGTCTGTACCTGCTCTTTTCAAGGTTACCATTTCTCTCGATAGTACATTCGTTCCACCTTAATAAAATTGACTACCATGAAAACGTTTTTATCATTTTCATTCTTCTGCTTAATCCTAAATTTAGGCTTTACCCAATCAGTTTATATCACTTCGCAAGGAGGAAACTATCCTACTGAGAAATGGATGAGCATTACAACTGGGGCGAACGGTTCTGGAACCCAAGTTTGGGGACAAGGAGATGGGATCTTCGGAAATGGCCAAGGCCTTCTAACCGATTTCGAAGTGGATTTATCTGCCTACTGCGGGCAAATACTTTATATCAATACCTTCGACAGATACGACGATAGCTGGGACGGAACGACGTATGTAATATACGATGCTGCTGGTCAAACCGGAACACTTTTAGCTTCAAATGGTGGAATAACACCAGATTCAGGAGAAGATGACGATTGTAACGGTTCAGGATGGTGTACAGCTACTCCTTTATCTGAATTGGAAACGTCTGAATCTATCATTGTTCCCGCATGTCCTTGTACTTTTCCAGTTGCGACTTATACTGTTATTCCCGATTGCGGAAATGCACAGTTTTCCATTCAAGTGAATGTCTCAACAACTGGAGATGCATCTGGAGTTGACATAATGGACGGAACGACAACCTTTGAATCGAATGTGGGAACTGGAACTTATGTCATTGGACCTTTCGCTGTTGCGACAAATCAAACAGTTTTTGTACAAGGAACGAGTTATGGCGGTTGTGATATAAATTCTACTCCGCTTATAGAATTATGCGTTTGTACAAATGCTCCGATTGCTACCGTTACGGGAATCAATTTGGATTGTGTGGCATTCGATTATGACATCGAAGTAACTGTAAACAATTTTGGCGATGGTTCTTCCGCGGATATCTGGATCGACGGATTACTTCAACAGGCAAGCGCAGTTCTTTCAAATGCGTATTCGTTTAATGGTTATTCAACAGGTCAACATACAGTTGATATTAGAGCAATGGGCGGGGCTTTTGTGACATGTGAAACTTCTTATTCTTTAAGTGAATCTTGCAATGGCTCTGAAACCTGTTCAGGTGCTCCAGATATAACAAACACTTGTCAATCAGGAGATTTAACAACTGCAACTGTGGATGGCGGTGCTTTGGTTCAGAATTACGTAGGTTGTGGAAATGGAAACACAATTGCGCTATGTGGAGCAAATTCTGGTTTCACAGGTTCGAGTTATTCACGTACGGATCATGCTGATATTTGGTATAAGGTGTATCCTAATGGTGCCAATCAAGTTACTGTAACGATTAGCAATTTGACTGGGGGAAAACTCATGGTGTTGCCCTATTTAACAAATGGTTCTTGCCCATCAGCTGCTTCTGACAACACAACTCTTGTTGGACATATTGGAAACGGTGGAATAACTGGAAGTAGCTGTCCTTATTTTTCGGCGGATGGATCATTGGTTTTGTCTGGAGCTGATGTTGCAACTGCTTCTGTAATCTATCTTCGAATTATGGCGTATGCCAACAACGGTTCTGGGGCTACGAATTGTGAAACATTGACGTATCCAACTTTTGACATTTGT
>JABSPC010000430.1 GCA_013215515.1 Crocinitomicaceae bacterium | reverse complement strand
TTCATGTGCTGAATACTTTGAGCACCATCAAGAAGAACCTTCGCTCCAACAGCATGGGCAACCTCAATTATTTCCTCCACTGGATTAATAGTTCCAAGCGTATTTGAAATATGGGTAACTGCAACCAATTTTGTTTTTTCTGAAAGCAATGCATGGAATTCATCCATTATCAAATCGCCATCAATGTTAATGGGAATAACTTTTAAAACACAGCCTCTTCGTTCACAAAGCATCTGCCATGGAACAATATTAGAATGGTGCTCCATCGCCGAAATGATAATTTCATCGCCGGCATTTAAAGTTTCTCCAAGTGAAAACGCAACAAGATTAATTCCGTCCGTCGTTCCTTTTGTAAAAAGAACTTCTTCTTCGAATTCCGCATTGATGTATTTCTGGATAGTCTTTCGAGCTTCTTCGTATTGGGTAGTCGCTACTTGACTTAAATAATGAACGCCACGGTGTATATTCGAATTGTCTTTCGAGTAATAAGAATCGATCGCATCTATAACAGACTGAGGCTTTTGCGACGTAGCTCCATTGTCGAAATAAATCAAATCTTTCCCGTAAACCTGTTGGCGTAATGTTGGAAAATCTTTCCTTATTTTTTGAACATCAAATTCAGACATTTTCTAGTTGCATTAATTGATAGTACAAAGATATCAAATCTTCTTATTTGGAACCGTTCTAAACAGGAAAAAGCGAAGCTTTTGATAAAGGGAACCTAAATGTTATCGTGTAGTGCGTCTAAAGGGCTTTAAATTGACGTCTAATGGTTCCGTTTGTATAGTAAATGAAATAGATTTTATTTTTGGGCTCAGTTTGAAGCTTTCTTCCCATAAAGTCATAAAAACCTATAATTTCAGAAGGAATGATGCTGATTTCTTTAATACCAACTCCGTCGCATAAATTTAGATCAGAAACTGTTACTGGAAACGATCCAAGCATACCTATGCCTTGATTTACCCAGCATTGATATGTTCCAAGTTGACTGATCAGTATTGTTGGGGTTGTTTGGCCAGTGGACCATAAGTATTCATTATGAGTTCCTGAAACACTTAATTCCAAATTAATTCCAACTGGTTGACATCCAATAGAAGGTCGGGTAGGAAGGTTTGGTAAGGTCTGAAATTGCGCACGGTACGAGACAATGCTATCTCTAAATAAAAAATCAGAAGCAATATTCCCTTGAGGGTCA
Organism: Crocinitomicaceae bacterium; assembly: GCA_013215515.1. GTDB lineage: Bacteria > Bacteroidota > Bacteroidia > Flavobacteriales_D > Crocinitomicaceae > UBA4466. The sequence continues at coordinate 540 of JABSPC010000430.1, read as the reverse complement.
AAAAGAGTTATACTTGGAGAAGGGCGCTTAGTATTTCCCCATCCAACAATTCTATAATCGTTGCCCAAAATTCGATAACTGCCTAAAGATTTCGCAGAAAAATTGAACGGGTAAATTGATTCGTTGACAAGTGTGGCTGTGAAATTGATGGTGTCTAATTCATATTCTACCCCACGTGCTTGAGTATTTGTCAAATAGTCATTGTCAAACAAAGAAAGATTCCCATTGTCTTGAACCCTTATGTCATGCTGTCCAAAGAAACCACCATCGTTGATAAATGCGAAGTCCGAATAATTTCCACCAAGTTTCCAGATGACATCTCCTGTTTGATGGTTGATTTTACAAATCATATTTGCAGTACGATGGGATAGAATTAAATTTCCATCAAGGTCAAGTTCAATTGAATTGGGATGTAAATAGTCGAAAGCATTTACATTATAGGGTTGTGTAGAAGCATAATGATCAGGCGCTAAATGATCTAACGAATTCCATTCAAAAACCAGAGAGCCACTCGGATTAAATTCTTGAATAATTGATGCT
>JABSPC010000043.1 GCA_013215515.1 Crocinitomicaceae bacterium | reverse complement strand
GTCGTGATGTCCGTTAAGTATTCTCTTAACGCTCCCACATTCGGATCAATAGACATGCAGTTGTCGTTTAGAACAACCAGAAGGTTCGCGTCTTTTTGAAATCCAGCGTGGTTCATTCCCTCAAAGGCTAACCCAGCTGTCATCGCACCGTCACCAATAACGGCAATATGCTGCTTGCTTTTATCCCCCTTGTAATTATTGGCAACAGCCATTCCAAGTGCAGCAGAAATGGAAGTAGAAGAATGACCTACACCAAATGTGTCGAATTCACTTTCAGTTCGCTTTGGAAATCCTGAAATCCCACCTTTAATTCTGTTTGTTGGAAAAATATCTTTTCTACCTGTTAGGATTTTATGACCGTAAGCCTGGTGGCCTACATCCCAAACAAGTTGATCATTCGGCGTGTCGAAAATGTAATGAAGAGCAACGGTCATTTCCACAACTCCAAGACTAGCTCCAAAATGGCTATTGCCTATTTCTGAAATTACATCAATAATATATTGGCGCAAATCTTCAGAGACTCCCGGTAAGTCATCAATATTAAACTTCTCCCTGAGATCTTCTGGGAAGTTAATTTGAGATAAAAATGGTCCTGTTTTGTATTTCTTCATATGCAATAACAAAGCAAATTTCGAACATCCTGTATTGATAACCAAATCCGCTTAAGTCTTATTGTGCAAAAATAAGAAATTAACGAATGTTTGGAATTATACTTTCAGCTTAATTTACAATTATCTGATTCATATGTTAGAAAATGGTTAAAGCAACTAATTCAGCATTTCACTTAATTCTTATTTAGTGATCAATGGATTTATTGCCTTTGTATTCTTCCAAAGTTGCATAAGCGTAAATGAGATGATTACTGAGGAGGATAGACCTTCGATTAATAAGGCTATACAGAAAATCGGTAGACTGCTTGTTCCACCAAGAAGAATTGAATTTGCCAAGTCATCCAAGTGTCCAGGTCCTGTTAGAACACCAAGATAAATCCACAGCGCTATAACACTTAAGAATATTCCAATAAAGGATGTCAAAACACCAGCAGCTAAATTGCTCAAATAGGATGTTTCTCCATTAGAAATTCTGTTTTTAATTGCTCGATTTACTCCAAAGACTACAAAAGCAATATTGAAGAGTCGAAGGAAAGCAATATCTGATAACCCGAATACTTCAAGAATTAAGAAGAATACCCCGATCATAGCGAAAATTGCAATTCCATTGCCCAATACAATTTGTGAATTTTTCATATGACTAGAATTAAATTAAAAGAATGAACTCCATATAAGATAGTGAAAAAGAATGGTTTAAAAAAAACTTTTCTAAGGCAATTTAAGCGTTTAATTAATGTTTCTCCTTAGAAAATTATAGCACGAAGTAACTTTTCTCGGTTTCACGATACTTACTATTAGAACACTAACTTTAGCGAGTAAGAATGAATAAGGCCAAACAACAAGAATTTCAAGATCTCTACGAACCGATTCATGATAGGTTTGAAGGATTCTGCAGAGCAAGAGTTTATGGAAATATGGAATTCCGTGATTTGATAAACGAGACCCTACTTGTTGCCTTTGAACGTTTTGACACCCTCAAATCGAAAGATGCGTTTTTATCATTTTTATTTTCTATTAGTGTTCGAATATTATCTAATAATCACCGAAGGAAGAAAGAAAGTCATTTCAATAATGAAGACAAAGTTGTTTCAATTAGGGATGTAAACGCACATACGGAAAGTGATGTGGAAATACATTATCTCTATGAGGCGCTGTCAAAATTGAATTCGGATCAAAGAGAGAGTATAATTCTTTTTGAGATCTCAGGGTTCAGCATAAAAGAGATTGCAGTTATTCAAAACGTTTCGCAATCGGCAGTAAAACAACGACTGAAAAGAGGTCGAGCCCTGTTGACGGAAATAATGACGTTTGAATCTTCATTTAAAACAGGAGAAGCGATATGAAAGAACAACTAAACATAAACGCGTTGTTTCAAAAAGCAGCAAGTGCTCCCGCAACATCTTCTTTTGGTGAAACGAAAGAGCTGTTCTTATCAACTGTTGGCGTAACGAAAGTCAGCTTTGAGTCGAACAAGACTCAAGTATTAACACTAAAAAATGGACTCATTATGTTAGCAATAGTAAGTACGATTATCGCTTCGGTATTATTAATCCCAAGCAAAGAAATAAAGAATGAGATTCCCAACAAGGAAACGATTGTAACTCCCGTCTCTTTAGTTGAAAACTCAATTCAGGCTGAAATAACGAAGGTTGCGGAATTTCAAGTGGAATTGAAATCTATCGAATTTTTAGAGTCGGCGATCGAGTTTGTAAATGGAACGGATTCAATGCTAATTCCATTGGGATTCAGCGGAGATACGAAACTGGACAAAATGCCACTTAAAAAATTGAAGATTAAATTAAAAGCACCGTTAGATTCTAGAGGTTATCAACTGCCAATTCTGAATGAAGAACAAAAAAGGGCGAACAATAAGCGCAAGAAAAAAATGCTCAAAATTTTGAATAAAATGGAGAAGAAGTCCTACGTTTATATTCCATCGAGTACGTTTAATTATAGCGGTACGAAGACATCAGTTCAAGCATTTCATATGCAGTCAACTGAAGTCACAAATATTCAATTCAAAACATTCTTATTTGACCTGCTCATTCAAGGGCGGAAGGATGATTTCATAAAAGCCAAACCCGATCAAGCCATGTGGACAAAGATGTTTGGTGAGGATTTGAAATTTATGCAAGACAAGTATTTCTCTGAAGAAGTTCATAATGATTATCCTGTTGTGAATGTGAGTCGTAAAGCGGCTGAGATGTATTGCGTTTGGTTAACAATTGAAGCGAATAAAGTGAACCAAAGCAAGAATGACATCATGATAAATGACGTTCGGATACCGTTACGAGTTGAATGGGAACTTGCGGCTTCCGAATTGGGTAAAAAGAAACCATTCCCTTGGGGAGGGCCATTGGCGCAAAATGAAAAAGGATGCTTCCTCGCCAATTTTGATACAGAGAAATACATGGTTGAATTGGACAGGGCTTCAACAGAATCTGTTGATACTATAAATGCATTTTTATTCGATGGAGCGATTTTAACAGCCAAGACCAAAACGTATCTTCCGAATGAAATGGGATTGTATAATATGAGCGGGAACGCAGCGGAAATGGTTTACAATGATTACAAAGTTTCAAATGGAAAACAAGTTAAAGTAGGACCAGGAACTGCAGGTGGAGGTTGGATGAGTACATTTGATTCAATTAAGATCAGCGGTAAAGACGAACACGATGGCTTAATAACGGCGCATCCGAATGTTGGATTTAGGGTTGTGATTTCTCATCTACGGAATGTGAAGAAATAGGCTCCATTATCTCACAGGGATTCATTATCATTGCTGGTTCAAAATCAACAGTAGAATGAGTCAGAAGTATCCAACTTACAAAGGTTTAGACCTGCCAAATGTGGCGAGTCGCGTATTGGAGCAATGGGAAAAGAATGAGATTTTCAAAAAATCAGTTTCTTCCCGTGAAGGAAAAGAGCCATTTATTTTCTTCGAAGGTCCACCATCAGCGAACGGTCTTCCAGGAATTCACCATGTTATGGGGCGTTCGATAAAGGATATTTTCTGCCGTTTCAAAACCTTGAAAGGACATCAAGTAAAGCGTAAAGCGGGTTGGGATACTCATGGTCTTCCAGTTGAGCTTGGCGTTGAAAAAGAACTTGGTATTACCAAAGAGGATATTGGAAAGAAAATCACTGTTGAGGAATATAACAATGCTTGTAAAAGTGCAGTAATGCGCTACACAGATATTTGGAACAATCTAACCCGTGAAATGGGGTATTGGGTTGATATGGAAGATCCATACATCACTTACGATTCAAAATACATGGAATCTGTTTGGTGGTTGTTGGGGCAATTGTACGAAAAACAATTGATTTACAAAGGATATACAATTCAGCCGTATTCTCCTGCAGCTGGAACGGGATTGTCAACGCATGAGTTGAATCAGCCGGGATGTTATAGAGATGTAACGGACACAACGGTAGTTGCTCAATTCAAGATGGTTGATGGTCAGGAGAATCCATTTGGAGTGAATGAAAATGTTCACTTCATGGCATGGACAACAACTCCATGGACGCTTCCTTCAAACACGGCATTAACAGTTGGACCTAAAATTGAATACGTTTTAGTGCAGACATTCAATCAATATACATTTGAGCCGATCAATGTGATTTTGGCGAAAAACTTGGTTGAATACCAATTCAGCAAAAAATTTTTCAATTCAGATGGGGAATTTGATTTTCTGGATTACTTTATAAATAATAGAAAATCAGATTTAGCAAACATACCTAGTTTAAAGGACGTTTTTAATGACGAACAGCTGGAAAATATGGATTNGATGGCTGATTTTAACACAGCGATTCAGGCCAATAAAATCCCATACAGAATTATTGGAGAATGTGTTGGTCAAGATTTGACTGGAATTAAATACGAACAATTGCTTCCTTTTGCACTTCCATATGAGAATCCAGACAAGGCTTTTCAAGTAATTACGGGTGATTTCGTAACAACTGAAGACGGAACAGGAATCGTGCACACAGCTCCTACTTTTGGTGCTGATGATGCTAAGGTTGCTGCTGATGCTGGTGTCCCAGGATTATTGGTTTTAGATGATCTCGGAAATCCAATTCCACTAGTTGATTTGCAGGGTCGTTTTACTTCAAATATGGGACCGTTCGCTGGACAATATGTGAAGAACGAATATTACGAGGACGGAAAAGCGCCAGATAAAAGCACTGATGTTCAAATCGCGATTCAATTAAAAACAGAAAACAAGGCCTTTAAGGTTGAGAAATACGTTCACAGTTACCCACATTGTTGGAGAACGGACAAACCGGTGTTATACTATCCACTTGATTCTTGGTTTGTGAAAGCGACTGATGGAAAAGAGCGAATGGCTGAATTGAACAAAACAATTAACTGGAAACCACAATCTACGGGAACTGGACGTTTCGGGAAATGGTTGGAAAACTTAAATGATTGGAACCTTTCTAGATCGAGATATTGGGGAATTCCAATTCCTATCTGGTCAACAGAAGAAGGTGATGAGAGAGTTTGTATTTCATCAATTGAGCAATTGAAAACGGAATGTGATAAAGCAGTTTCGGCTGGTATTATGGACGCGAATCCAATGTCTGAATTTGAGGTTGGAAACATGGACAAAGACAACTATGCGAAAGTTGATTTGCATAAAAACTATATGGACAAGATCACGCTTGTTTCAGCTTCTGGTAAGCCAATGAAACGTGAAGCGGATTTGATTGATGTATGGTTTGATTCAGGATCTATGCCGTATGCACAATGGCACTATCCTTTTGAAAATAAAAAATTAATCGATGGTCGTGTTGGATTTCCAGCAGATTTCATCGCTGAGGGCGTTGACCAAACAAGAGGTTGGTTCTATACGTTACACGCTATTTCAACACTTGTTTTTGATTCAGTTGCGTACAAAGTAGTTGTTTCAAACGGATTGGTTTTGGACAAGAAAGGACAGAAAATGTCGAAGCGTTTAGGAAATGGAGTTGATCCTTTCGAAACACTTTCTAAATACGGTCCAGATGCAACGCGTTGGTATATGATTACAAATGCGCAACCTTGGGACAACTTGAAGTTCGATCTTGATGGAATAACTGAGGTTCAGCGTAAATTTTTCGGAACACTTTACAATACATATTCATTCTTCGCACTATACGCAAACATTGACAATTTCGATTACTCTGAGGCAGATGTAGCATTGGAAGAAAGACCAGAAATTGATAGATGGGTATTGTCAAAATTGAATTCTTTGATTAAAAATGTTGATGCAGCTTTTGAGGCGTATGAGCCAACCAAAGCGGGTCGATTGATTCAAGAATTTGTTGGTGATCAATTGTCGAACTGGTACGTAAGACTTTGTAGAAGACGTTACTGGAAACAGACGACAGACGAAGATGCGGCGAAAGATAAATTGTCGGCGTATCAAACCTTATACACGTGTTTGGAGACTGTTTCAATTTTATCTGCACCAATTGCCCCTTTCTTTATGGATCAATTGTTTACAGATTTGAATTCGGTTTCTGGAAAGCAGAAATTTGAGTCAATTCACTTAGCCGATTTCCCTGTTGCAAATGAGGACTTCATCAACCTTGAGTTGGAAAGCCAGATGGATGTTGCGCAGAGAACATGTTCACTTGTGTTTGGATTAAGAAAGAAGGAAAACATTCGCGTACGTCAACCACTTCAAAAAATAATGATTCCAGCTTTGGATTCAACCTTTGAAACGAACATTAAGCACGTTGAGGAATTGATTTTGTCTGAAATCAACGTCAAAGAATTGGAATTGCTAGCCGAACACAACAGTGTTTTAGTAAAAAGCATCAAGCCTAATTTCAAAACTATTGGACCTAAATATGGGAAGCACATGAAAGCGATTGCCGGAATGGTTGCTCAATTTAGTACAGATGATATCGCTGAGATCGAAGCAAATAAAGGTTGGACCGGTGAGGTTAACGGTAATCAATTGAATTTAGATTTAAACGATTTTGAGATTAGTGCACAAGATATTCCGGGTTGGTTGGTGAGTTCTGAAGGGAACTTGACCGTGGCATTGGACGTCACAATTTCTAACGACTTGAAAGCCGAAGGTATTGCTAGAGAATTAGTGAATCGCGTTCAAAATCTTAGAAAGGATTCTGGATTGGAAATAACGGATCGAATTCTTTTAAAGGTAGATACGAATGCTCTTATTCAAAATGCGATTACGATGAACAAAGAATACGTTTGCAACGAGGTTCTTGCGAATGACATTGTATTTGAATCGTTGGATTCTGAGGCATTGGTTACTGATTTGGTGGAAGCGGAAGACACAACGATCGCCTTGGTGAAGTAATTAGATCGCCTTTCAGGCTTTTAGAGCGGCTGATGCCTTTTGGATAGATTATAATTTGATCCCGTAGTAAATCGTCTGAACCGAATCTGTAGGTGTTGACCACATTCCGTTGGAATCCAATTGTGGACTTGCAACAAAAAAATGGACACTAGGTTAAGATCATGCTGCTAATTGTTTATAATTCAAGTTCATTAATGGTTTTGTAATTCAAAGCTGAGTATCTTCTGTTTCTGTTATACCAAGTTTCTATCCACTTGAAAATGGAAATTTCAGCATCTGAGTATACATTGTAGTGGTTTTTGTAAACCCATTCTGTTTTCAGGCTTTTAAAAAAGCTTTCTGCTACAGCATTGTCCCAGCAGTTTCCTTTTCTGGACATACTTTCATTCACGAACCCTTCGTAGCTTTTGAGGATATTTCTAAAAGTAATACAAGTATACTGTGAACCTCTATCTGAATGGAAAATCAGTTTTTCTTTAACGGGTCTATTTTCAACAGCGGTATACCATGCTTTAATGATCGTGTTTTCAGCCGTTAAATCTTCGTTAAGTGACCATCCGATTACTTTTCTATCAAATAGGTCAATGATTACCGTTAAGTAAACCCAGCCTTTGGTTGTCTCGATGTAGGTAATGTCTGATACTCAGATTTGATTTCTTCTTTCTACTGAAAAGTTTTGATTCAAAATGTTAGGGGATACTGGATAGTTGTGATTCGAGTCCGTTGTATTCTTGAACTTTCTATTTCTTCTAGCCACTACACCTAAAGCCTTCATCATTCTAGCAGTTTTAGGTCTAGATACTTTGTAGCCACGTTTTTCTAACTCTACAGTCATTCTTGGTGATCCATAACTTTCATGGCTTTGTTCAAAAATGTCTTCGATCATCTCAACGATTTTTAGGTTTTCTAATCACCGCTCTGATGGACCAGACTTTAACCAGTTATAGTAACCACTTTTACTCACATCAAGTACTTCTGAGATCATCTCAACACTATATTTCAATTTGTGCTGTTTCATGAACCCAAACTTTTGCTGTCGCTCGTGGAGAAGATGCCGATCGCCTTTTTTAAGATCTCTGCTTCCATTTTTGCATAATGTAGTTCCTTATTTAAACATGCGATCTCACGACCATCATCTGTAAGCTTTACTTTACCATGACCTGGAAGGCTGTTATGCTTAAACTCTTCTTGTTCTTTTTTCCATCGATGAATCAATTGAGCTCCGATACCTAGTTCTCTGCCAGCTTTGGCAACATTACCCTTTTCTTCTGATAACTTCACAGCATTACGTTTGTAGACAGCTGTGTAACTTCTTTTCTTTTTTGACATTTTGCTAATTTAATTCTTAGCAACAATATCTTAACTAACCGTCCAGTCTAATGTAGCACTTCCAGTATCTACGCCGACAATTTGTACATTCAATAAAAAGACATGAACTCTTTTTTCGAATTCCGTTTTCTTGGCGTTATTGAGTTTGTTGTAAAATTCAATGTGTTCTCTTAATAAACGCCTCCATTCTTTGGGGAAATCACGTTTGGGCTCTCGCTTGTACGTTTGATTTTTAGTTTTCAGCCTACTATAGCCTACTAATACAGCGATGGCAGCACCAATAAATATATAGATCACGAAATTATTCATAGATGTTAAAGATAGCTATTAGTGACAAGGTAATCTCTTTTTCAAATATCTGTTACCGGTTCATGTACGTCCCGACGAGGGCAATAAGACCTCCAGCTCCTGCAATGCATAAGGATGTGATTATAGCTGGAATCAAGCCAAATGCATTAATCAATAGAAATCCAGTTAATGCGAGCAGGATATAGAGTATAATCCCCAAAAACGAGTTGAATTGTATAAATGGAAAATCAGCCCATGCAATTATGACGGATATAAGGAAGAAGATTCCAATGAACATTATAATCAATCCAAGGTTGATGAGCGACCCACCATCTCTGTGCTTCCTATTTGCTTTTTGAGTGGAATTAGAGGGCGTTTTTTTATTGAAAGAAAGCTCTTTAAAAAAGTCGAAACCGCTACTTAGGCTCAAATTTTGCTGGTTGCTTTGCTTTTGATCTTCTGAAATTGCAAGAGTATCAGTTTCGTCGAGAGAATTAGAAATCGTTTCTTGATTTGCAATTAGCGTTGGTTCTTGCTTAATTGCTTGTTCTTTCGATTCGATTTCTGAAGAAGTTGTTAGCGTTTCATCTTGAACTTCGATTTTACTATCTGTTTCCTCTGAATCGTTGATTTCATTATTCGGCTTAGGTGCTCTTTTAATGGAATGCCATTCTACCATCCACCCAGGGCGATGAACCCGTTTGGTCACAGTACAACTGGAGAGTACAATGATAAATGTGAAAACCAAGAGTCTAAGCATAGCAATTTAAAAAACGTTCTTTGCATCAAAATTCGCGCAATTAATCCAATAGTTACCGGATCAACAAATATCGAAATTAAAGGTACTTAATGATAATGGAATGACAGATAGAGTCCTAAAATGGAAAATGTGCAATTGAAACAGGAGGCTTCTATCTGTTAAGGGTTTATGTTACAGTGGGTTTGGCATAATAATTGGGTTTTATAGTGTGAACCAAAATGTCAATATTATGAAATTATCAAAAATAGTAGCCTCAGTTTGTATTTGTGCAATGTCACTTTCGGTATCGGGTGCCGGACACGGACACGATAAAAAGCACCCTCATAAGCATGATAAGAAACATGATCATCACCAACACCATGGACACCATGGACACCGTGGTCACCGTGGACACGATCATGGGCAAAACAATGGAAATAACGGACCTTTAATTCAAGTAACTATTGGAGGTGTTGGTGTCGGAATTGCCTTGAAAAAATAGCCTAACATTATATAATTAGTATTAAAAGAGCCGTGTCGGGTAATCCGATACGGCTCTTTTCCGTTAATAACATTGGGCTTTAGCAAATTTGTTTTCTTTTGATTTGAACTCAATTCTTATTGCGTTGTACTTTATAATATCCGCGTTTGAAATTTGCAGATACTACTTCAAAACAAATTATTTGCAAAAGGAGATTAATGGAAACGATTTCAACCACTTAGGTTTTGTCTAAGGACAAATCGAGTATCACTGTAGGACCTCAAACCTATCATTCCAAGTCCGTACAGTTCTGAATAAGCGATTCCGCGAAGGATAAATTATTAATCAATACCAATAAAAATGTTAGTCAGAACCACACTACTGATTGGCTTGTTCGGGATGATAGGTCTCACAACAAATGCCCAATTATTTGAAACACGAAGTACGCGCTATTCGGGTACAGAAGTCCTCGAGAAATTAAATAACTCTGGAACGGAAGTTCAAAACAGCCTCCGCGACTCGATTATAAAAAATAAGAGCTCGAGCCTCAGCCCAACAGATGTTATCGAAACTTACTTTGACGATTACCACATGGGACTTGTCATTTATCGCGATCAGAAAGCCCATGAATTAATAGGCTTTTGGGATCCTCAAGGAAATGAGGTCAGCGGAGGAATATTGTCCAATGGATCTGGGATTATCAAAACGCCATTCAATCCAAATTTGATCACAAAATTTAAGAGTGAGAGTGTTACATATACCTCGGGTGCTAAGAACGGCCCTGTCTTTTACTATTGTGATTGTGCAAAGGTTTTGCGGAAAGGAAATTTTCAGAACAATCAAAAGGAAGGCCTGTGGTTAGAGTTTAAACCGAATGGAGATTTCGTGAAACAGAAACGAATAAAGGTTGTAGAAGAAGTGATAAAGGTTGACAAACCACCAGTTGATGATAAATGGTTACAACCGACGCATTGTATGATGAAGAATCCTAACGAAATTAACATCCAATGTCCGAAAAATTAAATCACACAGCACAAGACCGGACAAGTCGTTTTCTGAATCCTTCGATGATTTTAAGATTAGGAGCCGGGCTTTGTTTCATCGGTCATGGAGTTCTCGCTTTTGGAGCGAAGGCCCAATTTGTTGCTTTACTCGCTTCATTTGGAGTTGAAGGTGCAATGGCAATTTCTATCCTAAAAGTGATTGGATGTCTCGATATCGCTATCGGGTTGTTTATTCTTCTAAAGCTCAATAAGCCAGTTCTATTATGGGCTATGGCTTGGACGTCTTTAACGATTATTGCTTGGGGATTTCATGGCGATAGTTTAATGGACTTGTTCCGAAGAGCACCTTATTTCACATTGCCGGCAGCGTTGTTTGTTTTGTCGTACGGCACAAAAACAACGAAGGTTCAAACGGCGGCACCGCCTAGTTCATTGGAATGCAAATCCTTATCGAAGATCACCGCGAAACAAGAAGCTGCCATTTGCAAACTTGATTTATCGATGATCTGTATGAAATTGATGGACTGGGCAGAGGGGGAGGGCTGGAGTCGACAGCAATGCGATGAGGTTGCAGAAGAATACAGAAGGTATTTGAAGTTGAACTTGCTGCATCCAGATCAAAGTATTGTTCCGAATTTGGCGATTGATACGATGTGGCATTATCACATTCTGGATACGGAGGCGTACCACAATGATTGCCAAGCAATATTTGGCTATATCCTACATCATTATCCTTATTTTGGAATGAAGGGAAAAGCGGACGAGAAGGAGTTTGTTAATGCTTTTGATCAGACGAAGAAGTTGTATGAAAAGACATTTGCCTCGGCGATGGGTGGGCCGAATTACTTGAGGTCTTTTCAGGGGTAGGGGTTGGGCTCTCCGGGCCGAACGTCCAGAATTCTGTGCCGTCTACTTTTGCATAGATGGTAGAGAAGAACATGCAGGTTACCTTGGCTTCATTCTTTTCGTCATTTGAAAAAATGTAATAACCCTTGTACAGGACCCAACATTGAATTTGATCTTTCAATTCAGGGTAAAGTTTGATTAACTCGTCATAGGCTATTTGAGGACTTGACATTTTGACCTCTGTTGTGTTGTCTGAAATTCTTATGTGGTTATTAGGGTCGGGAATACTAGGGATGGCTGATATCATTGTCCATACAATTTGCAGACCTATTTCAGAATTCGTATCAACTGAACTAATATCGTATCTCGTTAACTCTTCAATTTCAGAGATTTCTTCAACTTCTTTTACCGCTTCAAGGATTTCGATTTTATCTGATTCTTCAGGAATTTTAAAAGTTTGATCACCAGGAGTGCATCCGATTAGGATGAAGAGAAAACACCTCATTTGAGACTAAAATATTAGTTTCCGAAGATATGAATTAATACAGCAATGTTAGAGTCAACTCGAATTGCTTACTTTTATTTCATGTATGAATCACTTCTAAAGAACGCTTTTGCACCAACCCAATTAAATCTTTCAACTCATGAATTTTTCTTTAATGCTTGGGAGGAAGTTGAGTTCAAACGTGGCGATTTTATTACCGAAGCAGGACGCGTAGAAAAGTATTTGTACCTAGTTATTGAAGGCGTTCAAGCAATTTACACTTTAACGCCAAAAGGAGAAAAAAAAGTGATTGGGTTTTCTTTCGATGGAAGCTTTTCAGGGGTGTACGACTCATTTATTAAAGCAAATGAATCGCATTATTTTTTGGAAGCTTTAACTCCATCTCGGATGCTTCGAATGAAAAACACTGACTATGAACGCCTCTTTGAAATGTACCCCGAGTTTAATAAATGGGGGCGAATAGCACATCAGGAATTACTTATTGGCAGAGTCCAGCGAGAAGTTGAATTGATAACGCTCACGGCTAGAGAACGTTTTGATACATTTATGAAACGATGTCCAGACAAGCTTTTGGAGATTCCTCATAAAATGCTAGCCTCCTATTTGAACATGACCCCAGAAACCTTTAGCAGATTGCGTGGGTCCATTTCTTGATTTAGATCAAGTTTTAGAAAGTCAAATGGTCTGACCTTTGAAAGAAAAAGTATGAAAGTCACTGTATATCCAGAACAGCAGATCCAAAGAATCAATCGATTGAAAAATGAATTGGGAAAATATTCATTGATATCCGCGACTGATTTGAACAAGCGCCCACGTGAAAAGGCTTGGTCGGCTTTAGAAACGATGAAACATATTTCGATTGCGCACAAGGTCTATACTGAAAAAGTGGACAACGCTTTTTCCAACTCAAAAGGGGAATTGATACTTGTCGATGAGCTGAAAGCTTCTAGGATGATAAGTTATTTGGTCAAGCGTTTTCCACCTGTTAAGGGAGAGATTAAATTTAAAATGAAAACGACAAAGAAGTTTAGACCCATTTTTGAGAATGATCGGAAAGAACCAATCGAAGTTATTCAAGAATTGGACGCATGTTTGGACGAACTCAAAAGTTGGGTAGAGAGGTATAGAACCAGTGCCATTTCATTAAATAAATTTAACTCAGCAATCGGTCCCGTTGTTCGGTTAAACATTCCAGAGGCATGCGAATTCATTTTATGCCACGG
>JABSPC010000429.1 GCA_013215515.1 Crocinitomicaceae bacterium | reverse complement strand
GTTGTCTCAACTTTACAATTCTTATTTGAAACTAGGAATTGGTACTGAGTTCATGCCGCTTGGTGAGTACTATTTTGACTCTAAAAGATCTAAGAAATTTATTTATGGACTTCATGTTAAGCACCTAAGTTCATTTGGAGATATCTCGGGATATGCACCAGCGCAATTTGATAGAACGGGCGTTGATTTATATGGAGGTATTAACCAGAGAAGGTATTCTCTTCGCGGAGATGTTCATTATAAGAATCAAGGGCTTCACTATTATGGAATGCCTTTAACGCAAGACACGTTGGTTGCTGATAGTATCAGACAGCGGTATAGTGATTTCGGATTCGGAGCAGGGTTCTCTTCGCATAAGAAGGACAGCGCAAACTTGAATTATAAAGTTGGAATGAACTACAACAACTATACTTCAGGGCGCCCAGAAGATGAGGTTTTGAGAGACTGGAGAACAAATGAGAATTATTTTGGAATTACATCAAGTGCTTGGTATAAGAACGGCAATGAAATTTTCGGAGCCGACTTCAACATTCGATACAACGGATACAAATATGGAATTGCTGATTCTAATTTAACAGCGTTGGACTCTGGCCTCGTGGCGAATAATGGGATGGTGAACATTCACCCAACGGCGATCATGAGAAGGTTTAATGATAAGTTCTTATTCCGATTTGGAGCAGACATCGTATTCAATGGGGAAAACGGTCAAACGAAAGCCCATATCTATCCAGACATTGAAGTGAAGTACAGTATGTTCAATGACATATTTATACCGTACGCTGGTCTTGGAGGTGGAATGAAACAAGTAACATTCAAGAGTCTTACGAATGAAAATGAATTCTTGATTCCAAATATAGAAATACGCAACGAAGGGGATATTAATGTATATGCCGGAATTAAAGGAACACTTAGCAAACGCTTAGGGTTTAACGTTAGCGGAAAATTTGGAAGAGTAACAAACAAAGCTCTTTTTGTAACAGATACATCGTATTCTGCAGGCAACATGTTTAAGCCAATTTATGACACGATCAACATTGCAATGATTGAAGGGTCAATGTCTTATCAATTATCAGACAAGATTAAAATTGACGGTATCGCGAGGTACAATTCATACAATGTGTTTACAAACAGTTACGCTTGGAACCTGCCTCAATTAGAGTTTATGCTTCGAGGATCATACAACCTTTTTGATAAGTTCCTGTTTAACATGGATGTTAACTTAGAGCACGGAAGAAAAGCATTGGTTTATGCTGATGGAGCCGGAATTACAGAAGAGAATGGACAGTTTATTCAGGACTTAGGTTTTATTGTTGATGCGAACGTTGGAGTTGAGTACAGATACAACAAACGGATTTCGGCTTTCGTTCAATTGAACAACTTTGCCTCTCAACAATATATGAGATGGTATAACGCACCCGTTCAAAAATTCCAAGCATTGGGTGGTGTGACGTTTAGATTCTAAGGCTGGTATAGCAGAATTTCAGAAGAAACAAAAGATCACAAATAGGATATGAGGTAAAATCTATTGTGTTCTTTTGTGGTTCATCTAGCGAGAGACACCTCTCACGAGTCCGCTCCACTTTCTTCAACCGAATCAGAACCGTTAACAGGTTTTTCTTCGTCAGTTTTTGTTTCAAATTGAGACTCTTCGTTGCTAGGAGTCGACTCAGCTTCAGGCGCTTCATTTTTCTTACTCCATGGCATAATGAACGCAAGCTTCTTTTTCTGTTTTGTTTCTTCCTTAGGAAAATACTTACGTTGTCTAAAGAAGACCATTATAACACCAAGTGAAATTGAGGCATCTGCTACATTCCAAACTGCAGGGAAAACCTCTTTTCCAGCTAACCATGGAACCCACTGAGGCCACGTAGCTTGGAACTGAAACATATCAACTACATTTCCGAATAAGAATCCCGTATGGCGCAATTCAACTTGTTCTGAAACACCATAGTATCCACATTCCGCCATGTTGCCAGACCCAGGG
>JABSPC010000428.1 GCA_013215515.1 Crocinitomicaceae bacterium | reverse complement strand
CCCGAAATTCCAATTATGGATGGAAGTTCTCGACTATTCGTAGATGCAATTGAAGAAGTTGGCTATGAAGATCAAGAGAAGGAAAGAATCTATCTTGAATTGAATGAGAACATTGCTTGGGAAGATCTTGATAAAGGAGTTGAATTCCTTGCTGTACCAGATGAGAACTATAGATTGACTGTTATGGTTGATTATAAATCACCGGTACTTGGGACTCAGCATGCTACGATGTACAAGATTGAGGACTTTAAGACAGAAATAGCTTCTTGTAGACCGTTCGTTTTCTTACGAGAATTGGAATTCCTTGCAAACAATAATTTGATTAAAGGTGGTGATTTAGATAATGCTATTGTTCTTGTTGAAAGAGAGAATGTTAGCCAAGAAGAGTTAGATCATCTGGCAAAGCTTCTTGGAAAAGAAGATCAGAAGATTGCCGTTGAAGGGAAAGGTGTTCTCAATAGCACAAAATTGAAATTTGAAAATGAACCTGCACGTCATAAATTACTTGACATTGTCGGGGACTTGGCTTTGATTGGTCGGCCAATTAAAGGACATATTTTAGCCGCGCGTCCTGGTCATTCAGGTAACATTGGTTTTGCTAAAGTCTTGAAGGCATACATGAAGAGCCAAGAGAAGTCAGGTAAGCATTTCGATTTGACTAAGAAGCCATTATACGATATCGTTGATATTGAAAAAATGTTACCTCATCGGTTCCCATTCTTAATGGTAGATAAAATTATGTCTATCGGAGAAGATTCAATCGTAGGGGTGAAGAATATTACAATGAATGAGCCTATTTTTCAAGGTCACTTTCCAGGTAATCCAGTATTCCCTGGTGTGTTGATGATTGAGGCGATGGCTCAAGTAGGCGGTATTTTTGCTTTGAGTAAAGTTGATGAGCCTCATTTGTATTCTACCTACTTCATGAAGATTGATGCGGTTAAGTTTAAACAAAAAGTAATGCCTGGTGATACTATTGTTTTTGACTTGAAATTATTATCTCCAATAAGACGAGGGCTGGTAAATATGGGAGGAGTTGGATACGTTAATGGACAGTCAGTAGTTGAAGCCCAGATGCTAGCACTAGTAGTTAAAGACAAAGAATGATAAGTACACAAGCGAATATTTCTAAAGCTGCCATACTTGGTAAAAATGTAAGAGTAGAATCATTTACAACGATTTACGAAAATGTTGTTATTGGTGATGGAACTCATATTCATCCAAATGTGACAATTTATTCTGGAACTACTATCGGTAAAAATTGCAAAATTTATCCGGGAACTGTTATAGGAGTTGAACCTCAAGATTTAAAATTCGAAGGGGAAGAAACAACGGTCGAAATAGGTGACAATACAGTTATAAGAGAATGTGTTACGATTCATCGTGGAACCAAGGATAAGTGGATGACAAAAGTTGGAAACAACTGTCTTTTAATGACCTATGTGCATGTCGCTCATGATTGTGAGATTGGGGACGGAGTTATTCTAGCTAGTTATGTTGGTTTAAGTGGGCATGTAACTATTGATGATTATGCAATTTTAGAAGGGAAAGTTGCGGCACAACAGTTTGTTCATATTGGTGCTCATACATTTATTGGAGGGGCCTCGTTGATCAGAAAAGATATTCCACCATATGTGAAAGCTGCTCGTGAACCGCTAACATTTGCAGGAGTGAATTCAGTAGGTCTTCGTAGAAGAGGGTTTTCAGACGCTGATGTAAGGGTAATTGAAGATGTTTATAGAACACTATTCGTTCAAAATAATAACGTTTCTATGGGGATTAAAGCGATAGAGTCATCCCTTGAAGATTCTGAGGTTAAAAGACAAATAATTGATTTTATCAAAAACTCTGATAAAGGAATTATCAGAGGAATGAGCTAGGAAGCATGTTTAAAAGAGCAGACGTTATAACCGTTGAAATTACGGGGTATGCATTCGGTGGAAAAGGTGTAGCGAAAATCCCTACAGATGATGGTGACTATGTCGTATTCGTTGATAACGCGTTTCCGGGCCAAACGGTCAAGGCTAGAGTAGCCAAAAAGAGAAAGCGGTTTGCTGAAGCTAAACTAATTGAGGTTGTCGAAAGATCACCACTTGAAAAAGAATCAAAGTTTCAAGAGATTTCAGGTGGACCATATATCTATGTTCCGATTAAAGAACAAGAAAAAGTCAAACAAGAATCAACACTTGAGATTTATAGAAGAATCGGTAGGGTAGAAAATACAGACGAGATTTTTGATGAGTTTATTTCATCTCCAGAGCATTTCTTTTACAGAAATAAAATGGAGTACAGCTTCTCTTCAATCGAACACGATTTAAAGACTGGAGAAGAGCTAGACGATGCCTTTGCTCTTGGATTTAAGCGAAGAGGGACTTGGTGGAAAGTTGAATCGTTAGATAAGCCAAGTGGAATGTTTGATGAACAGTGGGAAACCATTCTAATTGAAATTCGAGAGTTATTAAAATTATCTGGGTTACCAGCTTGGCATCCGCCTCAGAAAACTGGTTTTTTCCGACACATTGTTGTGCGTAAGTCATTCCATCAAGATCAATTGCTTTTGAATTTGGTGACTTCATCTCAGGGTGTTGAAAAATTCGATTCGAAGATTTTGGTTGATTTCTTAAAGGAGAAGTTAGGAGATCGGCTCGCTGGAATTCAGCATACCGTAAATGATAATGTTGCGGACAGAGCTAAGATAGAAAATGGTCAATGCGAACTGTTATTTGGAGAGCCTGTTATCGTTGAAAAATTACTCGGATTGGAATTCGAAATTTCCATGGAAAGCTTCTTTCAAACAAACCCTAAAAGTGCCGAGCGACTTTATAATAAAGCCTTAGATTACGTCTTTGAAGAGGAGTTAAAGCCAAACGATGTTATCATGGATTTGTTTTGCGGAACGGGTACAATTGGTCAGATCTTGACCTCTAGAAATGCCGATGTAAAAATCATTGGTGTGGATATAGTCGAGGAAGCTATTGATGATGCGAAGAAGAATGCGAAGCGAAATGGCATTAAAGGAATTGATTTTTACGCTGCTGATGTCGGTAAGTTCCTGAAAGAATTCCCAAAGTACAAAGGAAAGATCACAACAATAATATTAGATCCACCCAGAGCGGGGATAGCACCAAAGACTTTATTAAAAGTGATTGATTTGGGGGCAGAGAATATAGTTTACATATCTTGCAATCCATCTACTCAAGCTAGAGACACGGAAACTCTCTTGAAAGAAGGGTATAAATTGGAAAAAATGTCGTTGGTTGATCAATTCCCTCATACAGGACATATCGAAGCGATTGCCAAATATAAAAAACTGAAATAATGACAGTTGAAATCATTTCTATTGGAGACGAATTACTAATTGGTCAAACAGTCAATACGAACGCCGCGTGGATGGGCTCAGAATTGAGTATGCTCGGAGGAGAAGTTGAATACTGTACAGTGATTAGAGATGAAGAAGACGTTATTTTCAAGTCTTTTGAAATAGCAATGAATCGTGTTGATGTTGTATTAGTGACGGGAGGTTTAGGTCCAACTAAAGATGATATAACGAAGCGCGTATTGTGTAAGTTTTTTGATTCAAAGCTTGTTCAGGATGAGGAAGTTTTAAAGCATGTTAAGTCGTTCTTTTTACAACGAGATAAAGAAATTCTTGAAGTCAATGTGCTTCAATCTCATGTGCCAGATAAAGCAGAAGCTTTGTTCAATGAATTCGGAACGGCTCCTGGGATGTGGTTTGAGAGAGATGGAAAAGTTTTAGTGAGCATGCCTGGAGTCCCATATGAAATGAAGGCGATCATGACAAATGAAGTCAGTTCACGCCT
>JABSPC010000427.1 GCA_013215515.1 Crocinitomicaceae bacterium | reverse complement strand
TTCAATGATCTCTTTTGTCATTGAGCCTGAAAGTTCAAAGGTTTTCTGTTCTTCCTTGACCGACATCTTTAACTTTTCCGCTGTACTTGATGTCACCATTTTTGATGAAGACGATGTTGTCTGAAAAGGTTTCTACCTCATGCATCTGCTGAGAACTCATGATCACGGCAGGTTTAAATTCTTTGTTCGAAACCAATCGTGTAAATCGGTTAAGAATTTTTCCTGTGCTTTAATATCAAGGTTTGCGATTGGTTCGTCCAAAACAAGAAGTTTGGGTTTACCGATTAACATTTTTGCCAATTGAAAGCGAAGTCTATAACCCGTTGAGATCTCAGACCATTTCAGATCTGTATATTCTTGCAAACCGAGTTCGTCCAATAGTAAATTGAGTTGTGTGTCAATTTCATCAGAAGGAATTCCGTGAATACTAGCTTGAAATACGAGGTTGGTTCTTAGGTATCCATACCATCTCGGAATGCGTTGTGGGATATAAGTGATTTGTTCTTTGAAGGATCTCCAATCTGTAGATTCAATTGTCGAACCCATAAATTGAATTTCGCCGGCATCAACATCTAATTCTCCAGCGACAACCCTCAAAAGAGTCGTTTTGCCGTTTCCGTTTTCACCAACGATGCCTGTTATTTCACCGGCATTGATATTAAGATTGATATTCTTTAGTTCAAATCTGCCGGCAGAGTATGATTTACTGACGTTTGAATATTCCCAAATTGAAGTAGGTTGATCCATTAGTTTCTAAAGATATTTATTCCTATTGGTTGGAAATATCAATATCGAAATGAACGTGAATAAATAACAAATATTGGGAGTGTGTAAACTGAAATTATTTTTTGCTTCGATAGTATCTAATGCTTGGCTCTTCAACGTATTTTGTAACTATGAAGGCCAATAATGTAGAGACAGCGATTGAGATTATAGCACCTTGGATATATGGAATCTCATAGTGTTTTTCCAAGTAAGGCATGATCAAGTTGATTCCAAGGAATTGGTGAATGAGGTACAACGAGTATGATATTCTCCCGAAAAATAGAGTAGTAGGGCTCACAATGAAATTAAGCTGGTTCTGTAGGAATAGGATGAAGACCCCGAAATAGATACTTGTTGTGAACACGTATTGCGGCAATGAGATGTACGACTTGGCTGGACCAAGACTTTGGAAAATCAATAGGGCGGTGATATAGCACGCAAGAATACCAACCATTGTCATCCAGTTCCCTTCTTTCTTATAGAGTTTGTAGAATAATATTCCTGCTAAGAAAAACGGGATTCTCATTATAATTGGCATCCTAAGGTCCGCTTTGAAAAAGAGCCATTCGAACCACTCAGAGCTTATTGGCTGCATCACAAGTTCGTTGAACAATAAGAAGCCGAGAAACAGTGAACAGATGATCAGAACCACCTTAATGCGCTTTGTAAGCAACGCAATTGCAATAATAATATAGAATTGCATTTCAACGAGTAAGGTCCAATAGGGGCCATCAATGGATTGAACACCCAGCAGCTTCTGGAACATTGTTAGGTTGGATAGGTATCTGGAAGTTGTCAACGGCGCAACATTGATCATCTCAGCAAAATTGAAGTAAGTCAAAATTGCGGTGAATGTCACGATGGTCCAATAAACAGGGAAGAGTCTGAAAAAGCGTCTTCGAAGAAAATCTTGCGGTGTCTTGATTCTTTCAATGGACATAAAGATTACGAATCCACTAATGATAAAGAAAAGGTCAACACCAGTGACGCCTAGAACCCATCCGTCTTGCGAACTTTCGTGAAGCATTGTGTAATGGAACATAACCACAAGCAATGCTGCTATTCCACGAAGGGCATCCAGTTCTCTGAGTCTTTCTTTCACGGGGTTAAATTAATACTAAAAATTAATGC
>JABSPC010000426.1 GCA_013215515.1 Crocinitomicaceae bacterium | reverse complement strand
TGCTGGAGGAGATAATAAGTTCTCATTCGATCCAAATTTAAGAAACTGCCTCATTGCAATATTACCTGACAACAGCTTAGTTTCCTTTTCTAACAAGGACTTTGATGCTGTTAGAGCCGCCAAAAGAGGCACGTCGTTTGAATTCAATCTCAAACTAACAAAGATTAAGTTGAAGTCGGCAAAGGACATTTCGAAACATCTTGAAGAGTTAATCTAAATCTATTTCTTGAATAAAATTCTTGCTTTCATAGCGCTACTCATTGTCCATGCTTCATGGAGCCAAATCGACGTTCCTGTTGTTGGGAATAAAGACGGTCAGTGGCGAATAATTAATGAGGGTCAGGAAATCGTATTACCGAGAAGTGTCCATTATGTGAATCACTTCGATTCTAAAAATCTTGCCTATTACAAAGAGAACAACAAGGTTGGGATTATAAACTCCAAAGGAGAAATAATCTACGAACCTTATTTCAGAGCAATTAAAATGCTTGGAAATGGAATCTACCATTGTTATACAGATAAAGGGCAACAAATTGTCGATTTCAGTACAGTTGATTTTAAAACTATAGATTGTATTTCTGCATATCGTCAGGATGACTCCTGGTACGCCATTCAAAATGAAGATGGTTATCATATATTCAATTACGTATCAAAGAAATTAATAGACATAGAAAGTCCAGCTTCCATTCGTGGGTTTGGCAATGGATATATTGCCGTAGAAGAAACGGATGCCTTATCTATGGTGTATAATACGGCTGGCGAGGATTTTCTAATACCTAAGTATGATATGTATGTGATGGCGAACAATGTGAAATTAACCTTGCCAAATGAAATTAGAGTTGTTTATCCAAAACATGAATTTAGACTTCCAACGGATGTTGTTATTAATGTCAAAAATCCGGATGAGTTCGTTTATAGCCTAGATGGAAAAACGCACTGGGCGGATCCTACTAATGGTGAGATTACCCGAACCATACCCTATGATGCAATTTGGTATTTGAAAGGTCGCTTGCTAGCGGTTCAGAAGAATGGAAAACAGGGCTTGTATCATTTAGAAAAGGGTGTTCTTACACCTATCATATATGACTATTTCAACTTCAAGTATCAAAACTCGAAGAAATGTTATGCAACCAAGAATGGATTGATAGGTATAATTAATGAAGATGGAAGTATTCAGACCCCCTGCAAGTATAGTTCCCTTTACGAAGATGAAGATTGGTATTATACGTTCAGTGCTAGTTCATCTCAGGGCTTAACTTCCAAGATTACCAACCGTGAGTTTTTGCCATGTATTTACGATCAGATAACAGTAGATGGGAATAAAATTACAGCGCAGAGTGGGACAAAAACTAAAATCATTAAGCTCAATGACAATCACTCCATTGTAAGTAATGTCACACTTAAAAACGTGGTGCAGTTGAATAAAAATGGGAGTTATCGCAGAAACGGTGATATCGATCCGCGACTGTACGCAATTGGATGGTTTACTGAAAAACAAAAGAAATTTGATAAGAATGATTTTTTCTTGGGCTATGTCGATAACTGGGGATTTAAGAATAAAAACGATTCGATTATAGTAAAGGCTAAACACGCCATGCCCACCTATATAGAGAATGCTGCGTTTACCTTAGTTCCTCACGATTCTATAACGTATAAGTTTCAAGGAGTAGAGTACAGAGTGGATTGTAGTTCATTAGGAAAAAATTCAAATGGTAAAATGGCAATGAAAGCATTGGTCATCGGAATGGATACCACTGATTTTTATGAGCGTCAATTTGCAAGAATTAGCACGGATAACGGTCTCGCAATAGTTAATAGTTTTGGAACCCCCACTTTTCATAGTTTTATAGGAAGCGAACAGGGAAAGTACATCCGATATTGTGATGAAGGAACTATTATTCCAACTGAAATATCTGACAAGGAAATGATTCAGTATCCAGCCTTGGATTTAAATCAATTCAGAAACGAGGATGAACCCAATGATAAACTTTCTTGGGAGTATGATGGAGATGATTATAGGTACATCAAATTTAATGAAGGCAAATGGAACTTTCTCAATTTGGAAGGTAATGCCCTTTTCGCTGAGCCATTTCAATTTGTAAATGAATTTAAACATAACAGGTCAATTGTAAAAAAGAAAGGGAAATGGGGGCTAGTAAACGCCGACACAACTGTTATACCTTTTAAATATTCCAAAATAAGTCGTGTAAAGCAATTGGGCGATTCTGTATTCTTAGTTCAATCGTCGTCAGGAGGAAATATGTTCCTTGATAGCAATTCAGTTGAGCTAGATTTTAAAATCAAGTCATTTGTAAAAAACAAAGGTCCCTTGAGTCAGGTCATAGTTGGCGGCAAAAGAAAAATTATTGATGCTGATAACAAGATTGTTTCAGGTGATTCGAAGAACCAAAAATTAATGG
>JABSPC010000425.1 GCA_013215515.1 Crocinitomicaceae bacterium | reverse complement strand
CAGTTGGAGAAGTAATTGAACTCACACCAATATCATCAGGATCTTGATTTAATTGACAAACTGTAGATGTTGTTAAACCCAATCTACGTGGACAAACATCAAATACGGTACGAATTCTTGTTTTTTGATCATCAGTAAAGATGTTCATACAAGCATCATTTGTGTAATCCATGTAGTTCTCAACCATATCTTGGATTCCATCACAAGTTGTTTGGTTATTACAGCTATAATTTGATGTAGTTGATTCCGGAGTATCATTACAAAAATCATTACCACAGTTAGAATCGCCCCAAATATGACGTAAGCCTAAGAAGTGACCAACCTCGTGAGTCATTGTTCTTCCTAAGTGATAAGGAGCACTGTATGTTCCAGCAGCATAAATTTGCTGTGATCCAAAAGAACGGTAATCAGCAACAACACCATCAGTGTTAGCACTACCATTATTTGCATTCATCCCACCTAATCCTGAATTATTTGGAAACTGTGCAAAACCAAGCAACCCTGAGTTACCATAGTTCACTACCCACATATTCATATATAATTCTGGATCCCATATTGTTCCTGGCTTAATAGCATCAACATCGTTAAGACCTGAGTAAGTAGCAGCTGTTAATTGAACTCTATCAATACCATCTGTTGGCGCCCCATTTGGATCCACAGCAGCCATACAGAATTCAATTTCAATATCGGCTCCATATGGATGCGTATTGTATCCATTGCTCCCCATCAATCTTCTAAAATCTTGATTCATCACTTCAATTTGTGACAAAACCTGACCGTCATCAATGTTTTCTCCTGAACCTACAGCATCTCCGTTATGAATAACGTGAACAACCACAGGAATAGTCAAAAGAGTAGCTTTAGCACCATTGTTTGCAGCTTGCTTCGCTTTATATTCTTCAATTTTTTGCTGCAACCAAACTTCTTGTTGGTGCAATGTACCCATACCAGGGTTCGCAGCTCTTAATGCCGCATCAGCTTCCATAGTAGCACAACGAATGTGACCATCTGGACCTGCGACGGATTTGTAAGTTAAATTGTCTTGGTAAACTTCCTTCGTTCCATTTTGCACTTCTTGAGCATCAGCCCCGAAATGCATGGAAACAAGGACAACTGCGCAAGCAGCTCTTAGAGAGTTTCGTTTCATAGTTTCATTGTTTTAGTTTTCGCCACCTAAAGTACGAATAAGAAGGTTCAAATAAAAATCTATTCAATAACAAAAATTAAGGAACCAAGGCTACCTTTTAATACATGAAAACTACAGTTAAAAAAAAAAGGAGAAACCTAAGCTCCTCCTTTGATATTAAATCATTGACTATTAATTAATTAATTCTTAACCACCCTTGATCTATACACTTGGTCACCCAAGGCAATATCTAAGTGGTAAACACCACGAGCAACTTGTGATAAGTCAACTGTAACTTTTTCACTAGTTTCGTTGTATTCAGCAATCAATCTTCCTGCTCCATCAAATACTTTAACATTGTTAATTAAAGCACCTTGAACATATACATTTACTTGCGTTGATGTTGGATTAGGATAAACGATAACATCAGCATTTGTGATCTCTTGAAGGTCTTCACATCCATCAACAAATATATCTTGTTGCGCTGATGCAGAACATCCATTTACATCCGTGTAATCGTAAGTAATTGTGTGCGTACCATTTCCAGCTACTGACGGATCGAAAATACCACTACTTACTCCAGTTCCACTGTAAGCACCTCCCGCTGGAGAACCACCACTTAACGAGAACGCCGCAGTATAATTACAAACATCTACTAAAACACCAAGCGTTACAGTTGGCAAAGAGTTCACAATAACATTTATTGGAGATGAAGTCGCTGAACATCCATTTCCATCTGTATAAGTCACATCAAATGTACCACTTGAAGTTACACTGATTGTCGCTGTCGTTTCAGTTGATGACCAAACAATACCAGTCGTTTGATCAGAAGTAAGATCGACAGAACCTCCATCACAGAATATAATAGGTCCACTCGCAGTTACAATTGGAGTAACCGGAGTCGCATTAACGGTAACCGAAACAGGTACCGAAGTTGAAGAACATCCATTTCCGTCCATATATGTCACGGTGTAATTTCCGCTTCCTATTACGTTGATGGTTTGAGTCGTTTCTATTGTCGACCATACATTTCCACTAGGTTGCGAAGAGGTTAAATTGACAGAACCGCCTGCACAGAATGTTGT
>JABSPC010000424.1 GCA_013215515.1 Crocinitomicaceae bacterium | reverse complement strand
CCTTAATACTGTTGACATTATGGCTAGCGTTGACGAAATTGTTTATTTACGTTTAGCCAATATTGGTTATTACGGAACGCGATTCATTTTCCCTGCAGCGTTGAATGCAAAGGCAGTTTCTTCTGATGGACGACCACTTCCAACCGAATTTATTTCAGACACCATAGAAATATTACCCGGTGAACGCTATGGAGTTCTGGTTGAATCTGCGATAGAATTTCAAGATGTCGTAACTATTGAATATTTTAATTTGAATACGGGCAACGTTGAAAATACTCAGCAAGCAATTGTAAATATTAGCGGTTTTGTTGGGATTGAAGAAAAAAACAATTCATTTGAAGAGATTGATTTATTTCCAAATCCAGCTACAAACAAAATCTTCATCCGATTAAACGAAGATTATAGTGCTAAAAAAGAGGTGTTCATTACAGATTTGTTGGGCCATCGAATTCTAGAAAAAACAGAAACACTTTTTAATAACGAACTTCTTGAATTAGACGTAAGTAGTATTAGTTCAGGAACATATATAGTAAACATTCAATCATCAAATTCAATCATCTCAAAAAGAATCATTATTATTAAATAACCATAAAAATCAAACAATCATGAAAAAATCAATACTTAGCGTGCTGTTATTATCCTCTGGCTTATCTTTTGCTCAGACTGATATCAACATAACTTTAGAGCACCAATTTGAAGGAGCACCGTTCGTTTATGGCACAACTTATATGCTTAATGGAACTGCGGTAAGCTTAACAAGAGTTCAATATTACCTTAGCGGATTCGAAATTACGCACGATGGTGGTACTGTTACAACAATGCCAGGTTCATATATATTAGGGAGTGGTAATATTTCAAATTACACATTAGGCAATGAAGCTGTAACCAATTTAGAAGAAATTAATTTCGATCTTGGAGTTGATTACACATCAAATCACATGGGAACAAGCAGCTGGACGGCTGGACATCCGTTAGCCTCGCAATCCCCATCAATGGATTGGAGTTGGCCATCAGGTTATTTCTTCTGGGTATTCGAAGGATTGGTTGATGATACCGGAAACGGAACACCAAACAAAGCTTTTCAATTAAGTGGAATCGGAGATGTTTTGCATACAGATATTAATTCTTTTACTGGAATAAATGCAACTGGAGGTGTAATTACATTGCCATTTCAAGTAAATGTAGCTGACTGGCTCCAAAATTTGAACTTAGCTTCTGTTGGTTCTGACCATAGTGCAAGTGCTAATAATGTTCAGATTGGAAATAATACGAATCCAGAAACAGTATTTACTTTTAATTCAGGTGCTCTTTCATTGGAAGGACCAACTGCAACAAAGAGTCACATTTATGCAAATTATGAATTGCCTTACGCGCCTACCATTTTTTATAACCTAGCAACTACGGATAACGTTGATATTAAAATTTACTCAATGAGTGGAGCTGTAGTATTAGAAAGTGAAAATGAAAATTTTGAAGGCAACTTCTTTATTAAAAAAGAACTTGAATCAGGTTCATACATTATTGTTTTCTCAAACGGTAATTTGGAAGAAAGTTTCAAATTTATCGTTCAGAAATAAGCACGAATGCTAAAATACGGATCAGTATTTCTTCTTTTTCTTGGCTTATCGTCTGTTCTATGCTGTAAATCTTACATCATAGAAAGGGAAATGTCCGCTCAGGATATTGAAGAAATTGATTCAACATTATATTACAAGATAGAATTGGGCAAGCAGTTATTTTATGACCCAATTCTATCTCGTGATTCCTCTATCTCCTGTGCAACTTGTCACAAACAGGAACTAGCATTTACCGATGGAATCACGAAGGCTAAAGGTATTTTTGATCGAATTGGAAAACGGAACTCCCCTACTCTAACGAATGTAGGAAATAGACCTTATTTATTACTTGACGGTGTTAACCCGTCACTAGAAGCGCAAGTTGGTGCTCCAATTCAAGAACATTCAGAATTCGACTTCCATATCCTTTTAATTCTTGAACGACTCAAACAAATTTCTAAATATCAAGAGCTAGCTAAAAAAGGCTATGACTCGGAAATTACAGAATTTGTATTCGTTAATTCAATCGCTGAATTTGAAAGAACACTAGTAAGTAATAACTCTCCCTACGATCAATATTTACAGGGAAATAAAAAGGCACTTTCCGAATCTCAAATTCGAGGAAAGAAACTGTTTTTCGATAAATTTTATTGTGGAAAATGTCATAACGGAGATGACTTGACAAATGATCGATTAACCAATAACGGCCTTTATTTAGAGTATGAAGATGATGGTCGAATGAGATTGACCGAACGAGAAGAGGATCGGGCAGTGTTTAAAGTCCCAACTCTCAGAAATATTGCAATCACCGCTCCCTACATGCACGATGGTAGTATTGAAACACTTGAAGAGGTTCTTCAACATTACATGACTGGTGGAATGAATCATCCTCAAAAAGCTGAAGAAATCAAGCCATTTGAGCTTTCGGCTAAAGAAAAAACAGATTTAATTCAATTTTTCCACGCTTTAACCGATAGTACTTTTATCACTAACCCTGCTTATTCGATTAAATAATACGACTCAATTCTATGTCCTTTTTGACATCTGAGTTCGACATTAACCCAATCGTAAAGTACAGGGGATCATTTCTCTCCAACCTTTTTTATAAATTTTCCGTTAAACTTTTGAAGGAATTATTAATTGGTATTAGTGGTCTAGCCCCTATAAATCGGACAAAATAAATTTGTGTCAGCAAGATACGACTGACGGTTCTTTTTGTACTGACGGTTGATTTAGAGATATGGCGCCATTCTCTTTAGATGTATTCTCCAGCCTATCGAAGGCTAGAGAATCCAAGCAAGACACTTCCCTTAAATCCTCATTCCCTGAAATTTGATGATAAGGTATTAGCAGTTTGAATTTTATTTTTTTCTTAGGGAGTTCTATACGTCTAATATTGCCGAGTTCCCATTGTTTTCAAAAAGTCATTGGTGCT
>JABSPC010000423.1 GCA_013215515.1 Crocinitomicaceae bacterium | reverse complement strand
TTGTTTTTATAAAATTGAGCTAAGTCACTTGCGAGTGTTTTATCCTCATCATTCGTATAAAAAACGGTCAAATTCCCGCCAACCACCTCATCACCAAACTCTTCTGCACAGCTAACGACAGTTGCCAGTATCAATAGGAAAAATAATTTCTTCAATTCGTGTAATTTGAATTGCTAAGTTACTGATTTAGGTGTTTGATTTTAAATGAAAGTTGTAAGGTTATTCACAATGTAAACCTGAGCTCTCCAAGCAAAAAACCGCACTTCTAAAAATCTTTAATTGAATTGATTCGTCATTGGAAACTAAACGCTATTTTGAGGATTCTTAACCCAATTAAGCACATGAATTCAGGTATTTCCATTAAAAATGAGGTCTATCGAGGGGCATTGAATAAAACGAGCTTGTTTGACCTTGAAACTCCACAGGACTGGAATGGAAAGTTAATCGTCTTCATTCATGGTTATATGGGCTATAAAGATTGGGGTTGCTGGAACCTTGTACAATCTTATTTTGTGGAAAACAATTATGGATTTTTAAAGTACAACCTTAGTCACAATGGAGGAACTGTAGAGAACCCTATAGATTTTGACGACTTGGATTCTTTTTCGAACAACTCATACTCGAATGAAATCATAGACCTTGAAGCCATTCTGGAAATTATTCAGGGTAAATTCGATGGCTTACCAGAAATCCACTTAATTGGGCATTCACGTGGCGGTGGAATTGCAATGCTTCAATCGAAGAGTAAATTAATTTCAAAGATTTGTTCTTGGGCTGGAATAGCATCTATTGGCGATCGATTTCCTAAAGGAGAATTATTGGAACAATGGGAAAATCAAGGCGTCAGATATTACCCAAACGGAAGGACGCATCAATCAATGCCACACAGTTACAATCAATATTTGGATTATCTTACTAACAAGGAAAGATTGGATATTGAGTCGTATTGCAGATCAAGTAGAAAGAAATCGCTGGTTATTCATGGGGATAATGATACCTCAATAAAAATCTCGGAAGGTGAATCGTTGGCAAGCTGGCTGAATGTAGATTTAGCAGTTGTAAAAGGCACACAGCACACATTTGGATCATCACAACCTTGGAATCATTCCACTATGCCAGATGGGTTAAAACAAGCTTGTGAATTGACATTAGAATTTTTAAATAAGTAAAAGGATTTATATGGATAAGGAGAAATTGAGCCTAATGACAGAGCTAATCAAATTAGCAAGAACAGACAAAAAACTTAGAGATGAAGAATTCAATTTTCTTTATGCCATCGCTCGACAACTAGAGGTTTCTGATAATGAATTCAAAGGACTTTTTGAAGAGTACATTGAATTTACACCACCAAAAAACGAACTTGACCGCATTGTTCAATTCCAACGATTAATCCTCGTTATGAACGTTGACAATAGTGTAAGCGAAGAGGAATTGCACCACGTTAGAAACATTGGAATTCGAATGGGGCTTCAACCGAACGCTACGAATGAATTATTGAGGTTAATGGGAGAATATGAAAACGGGGTTATTCCACCGGATAAATTACTATCCGTTTTCAGGTCTCAGC
>JABSPC010000422.1 GCA_013215515.1 Crocinitomicaceae bacterium | reverse complement strand
GCTATGAAATTGATTAAGGGGAGAATTGCCTCGTTAGGATCGGCGAGTCTTAATAGGCTCTATTTTACAAAGACCAATCACTTTGTGATTGGTAAGCGTCCGGTGAAGTACATCTAATTTATTGGCAATAGATCTTCGAGTTTATTGGCTTTGTGCTCCGGGATTTTGTTGAGCGTATAGGTGAGCCACTCTAAGGGCTCAATACCATTGACTTTACAAGTTGCAAAGAACGAATACATCATTGCTGCACGTTGTGCGGCATTGTGGGACCCAGCAAAAAGATAGTTTTTCCTTCCTAGCGCTAATGGTCTGATTGTGTTTTCAATCAAGTTGTTGTCTATTCTGTAATTAGCATCTTGAGTATATCGCGCTAGATTACTCCAAAGTTTGAGGCTATATGCAATGGCTATTCCAATAGCACTTTTGGGTAGCACTTCTATAATGTTCTGTTTCATCCAAAGATGAAGTTCAGCTAAAACGGGTTCTGCAAAGCGTTTTCGAGTTCTGTTAATCAAATGTTGAGCCACCTTTCTCTCCCGCAATCTTCTTTCCAAATCATAGAGCCATTGGATTTGTTCCAGTACATAAGTTGCCCGTTTGGGGTCATTGTCTAACGCCTTTTCAAAGTACCGCCTGGCATGTGCCATACAGCCAACAAGGGTGATTTCATCAGAAAGACTCTGATAGACATTATAGCCATCGGTTTGTAAGGTTCCATAGAAGTTTTGTAAAAGTGCTTTTGGAGTTTTACCACTTCTGGAAGAACTGTATTTAAAAAGCACCAATCGCTCTATTGGAGCATGCACCACCCACTGATAACCTGTGTGTAACGATCCTTTTTTGTGACTGTCTTGCACTCCAATTGGACTCTCATCCATTTGAAGGTAGTTACATCCAAGCACCTTGTTTTGCAAACAATCATAAAGCGGACTCAATAAATCACAAGTGGCATTGAACCAACCTCCTAATGTGGAATC
Source organism: Crocinitomicaceae bacterium (assembly GCA_013215515.1). GTDB lineage: Bacteria > Bacteroidota > Bacteroidia > Flavobacteriales_D > Crocinitomicaceae > UBA4466. The sequence continues at coordinate 988 of JABSPC010000422.1, read as the reverse complement.
GCTCAATTCTAATTTCTGACGTTTGAAAATCTGTCGCTGCCTGTAAAATGGAAGATGATCTACGAACTTACTAACCATAAGGTTGGCTAACATTGATGCTCCTGCATTTGCTTTAGGCAGTGGAAGTGATGGAAGCTCACCAATAACAATTCCTTTGTCATTTGGCAGTGCATACTTGGGACGGATAATTCTTCGAACAAAAACGTTGGCCGGATTATACTCTAAAATCTCCGTTATCTCTTCCCCTATTTTTTTCGCTCCTTCTACCAGATCTTTTGGTTCAATGATTTCTTCTACTCTTGGAAGATGTGTAGGGAGAGATGTTCGAACAGGCTTTTGCTTGTTTTTGTTTTTTTCTCTAGAATAAGTGATTTGCTCTTGATTGGTTTCTGCTTGCTGTTCACTTTGTTGAACAAACAACCCAAGTTGGCCGTCCTCTGTTGGTATAAATCGTTCGCTTTTACTACCAAAAATCATTCGTTTGAGTTCTGAGAGTTGCCGCTTTAATTCGGCAATCTCTCCCTGAGAACTTTCATACAATTCTTTGTAAGAAAGCTGCTTTGAGATAGGTGTTTCGATGTGATCTTCCACACCATTAAGATACGCATAAAACCCTTTACATAGCTATGTTTTTATACACTTTCTACAGTGGGTAAATACCGCTTTGATCTGGTGATATTAGTAATAGAGATCCCATCGATTAGCATCACCAGTTGGGTGTAATTTATTCGGATCGATCCATTTTCTATATCGTAAGAAGGAACCTCAAAAACACCCTGCTCTAATCGCTTATAATAAAGCACAAAACCACTACCCATCCAGTGAAGAAGTTTTACCTTATCCTTGCGCTTATTGATAAATAAGAAAACAGTACCACTGGTGGGGGCAACCTCTAAATGAGTTTGAATCAATCCACACAATCCATCGAAAGATTTACGCATATCTGTGGGTTCGCTAAAAAGCTGATACTTATGTGAACTGGTTAATG
>JABSPC010000421.1 GCA_013215515.1 Crocinitomicaceae bacterium | reverse complement strand
TATTATCTCTAAGTTCATAAAAGGAGGTTTTATTGACGATCAAATGAAAGATGCCTCATTCGATAAGCATGGGGCTATTAATAGAATAGGTGGTGAATTGAGTGGCGAAATAATCTATAGAAATTACGGAACTAAAATATTCAAGAATAAGAATTGGGGAATGCAATTCCAAGGAGGGTATTACACTTTTGGTGGAGCTCTTTATTCCAACGATTTATTCGGTTTGGTCTTCTACGGAAATGAAAGATATCTAGGCGATACAATTAGTATGTCTGGAACGGATTTGAGCATGGTCTCATTTCAAAAAATTGGATTCGGACTTGTAGATGCAGAATCAAAATCAAGCGTTATTTTCAATCTATACAACATTAGTAACCGAGTGAGTGGTGATTTCCGTGACTTGGAAATAGCACAAACTACCGACGGAATGAACGTGGATCTATTGATGGACGGTGTAGTTGAAATGAGCCAAAACAGCAAATTTAGCCAAGGAATTGGTTTTGGATTTGACACAGACTTTAGGTTAACCGTAGCTTGGTATAAGGATCGAGATGCTAAGATTCAATTTATTGCCAAGAACTTTGGATTTGGATACATGCATGAAAGCCAAAAACGCTATAGCTTTGATACAACATTTAGCTATAGTGGGTTTGATTTCGAGCAAATAATAGGAGACAATGCAATTCTCAATGACAGTGTTAATGTGCTGGATACCTTAGGAATTCAATCTACAGAGTCTAATCCATTTTTCATACTTCCAGGATATCTTCAAGTAGGAAAAATGATTGATAACAATAGCGAATACAAATTGCAGTCATTTTTTGGAGTAAGAGTATATCCAACTTTGATTTATAGCCCGTATATATTTGCAGGAGCCAATTATAAACCTTTGGATTGGTTAAATGTTGGAGCTAGTGTTTCATTCGGAGGTTTTGCAGGATTCAAGGCTGGACTCTACAGTAATCTTACTTGGGATAAGTTTAAAATGGGAATAGGTACTGACAATTTCATTGGAATGGTTAGCAAGAAAGGAAATGGTCAATCATTATATCTGAAACTACAATGCATAATTTAATCAAGATTGCAATCATATTGATTGTACCATTCTCGATGTTTGGACAAATCAACTATATAAAGCATTATTCAAACAGCGGCTATGATGCAGGTCATGGTGTAGTTCAATTGCCGGATAGCAGTTATGTTATCTGTGGTAATTCGAGCAGTTTTAATGTTGGACCGTCACAGGCATTTATGATGCGAGTTGATAGTAATGGGAATTACATGTCATCCTATCAATATGGAGGTTTTGAGTCTGAATCTGCACGACGTGTTATGTACAAAGAAAATTTTGGATTTTTCCTTGCTGGTTATACAAACTCGATGGGAAACGGGGCATTTGATTTCTATCTTGTAAAGACTGATGAGAATGGAACTTTAGAATGGGAGAAATCGTATGGAACTGATGGGTGGGAGAAAGTGAATGATGCCGTTATGACCAGAGATACTGGAGTAATAATGGTAGGCGAAACGAATTCAAACATCGAGACGGGACAAGACATTTATATCGTGAGAACGGATATAAATGGAGATACCCTTTGGACAAAAACGTTTGGTGATGTAGGTGCAGATTGGGCGACCTGTATTGAACGTTATCATGACTCTTTATATGTTATTGGAGCGAACAAATGGATTCAAGATTCTTTGAAGACAAAAGCAATGTTGATCTATTTAAAAGATGACGGTACAATAATCGATTTGGATACTTTAGTAGGAGGAGATGGGCATTGGAATTTAAACGATATGGTTTATGTAAACGACACCCTAATGGGTGTTGGATCTCATCAAAAGCATACGGATTCTTTGATTAGAATGGCTCATTTTAGATTTAAAGTATCTCCATCCGATGTTTCAAATTTAGGATACTATTCGTTGTTGAGTGCTGGGAATGTTTACGGCGAACAAATTACGGTCTATGGTGATTCAACGAGTCGTTATGCAAGTATGTCAAATGCTGATCACGTGAATGCTTATGAACCTGGGCCAGATGTGCTAGTTGTTAAGTATGGATCCACTTTTGGTTGGCAAGGACAAGTGGCTCAAATTGCAAGGCCAGAGACGGATGCGTGTGGAGAAATGATTCCGACAAGTGATGGCGGAGCGGTAGCCGTTGGCTATCGTGATGGGATAGGAGAAGGAGGAGGGGCTGTTTTTCTATTGAAAGTTGGACCGAATGACGTTTATCCAGCTACCTTTAACGCCACTTTATATGGTGATTTGGTGACTGTGGAGTCAATTGAAATGATTGAAAACTTAGAAGTATTTCCAAATCCTGCGTCGACGTCTTTTACCGTTAAATCACCTCCTCAAGATTCGTATGAAATCTTAATTGTAAATGGTATGGGGCAAATTGTAAAAAGGATCTCAGTCGTTGGAACGAATTCTATTGATGTTTCAGATATGTCGCCTGGCATCTATACTTTGATTTTCAATGATGGAGGAATGCCTGTTGGTTCATATAGATTGGTGATTCAGTAGTCTACCACTCAAAGGCCTTCTCAGTAAACCATTTGCCTTGAACACGCATTGTTTGTTCAATCACATCACGTACACAATGTCTACCGCCGTTGAATGGAGATTGGTAATCACACATTGCTTTTAATTCTACAGCAGCATCTTGAGGGCACGTT
>JABSPC010000420.1 GCA_013215515.1 Crocinitomicaceae bacterium | reverse complement strand
TTCTGAAAACGCATTACTTTTCTCAAAAGCTTCCTATTTTCATATTGTGCTTTGGATAACTCTCCGGTTTTTAAGAAATGAGCCTCCTTACTTGGAAAAGCAATGTTTCTAAAATCATCGTATCCTGCTCCCATGTCTAATTCTTGACCCAATGAATCACAAATAGTTAAATCAACCGATGTTCCATAATTGTGCCCTGAACCATAAATTGGATTCGAAACAAACTTACCACGCTTCCATAACGGCACTGTATCCATGGCATCCCACATTTCCTTTTGAACTTGAAGCGGTCGTACTCCGTCAAATATTTTCAAATGCATTCCTGGGTGAAGTGAGTCGAGATAATCCTGACAACGAATTAAGCGCTCCCTAACCTCCTTCTGAACAAATAGCTTGTTCAAAGTGTCGTACAAAACAGTCTTCATAAAATTGTTATCTGTTGCATACCTCAGGTCAATTAGTATTCGCTCGTCCTTCAATTCAACCAACCCGAATGATTTATAACGCTCCAATACGCTATCCGTCATTGGATCGGGTTCCGGTTCGATAACATCAGGCTCTGGAATTTCGCGGATAATTGGCTCAGTAACCTTCTTCTCTTCTTCACAAGAAACAAGGAGAGTTGAAAGTACAAGAGTGACCATTAGAAATTTCATAGAACAAAGAAACAAAATCTGAATTAATATAAACGGAGTAGAACTTTCTATTTACTTTTGCCAAAACTATAATAGTATGCCGAGTATTTCTAATAAAGCCATCAATATGCCAGAATCACCAATTCGTAAATTGGTGCCTTACGCTGAGAAAGCAAAAGCAAATGGTAAATCAGTGTTTCATTTAAATATTGGGCAACCTGATATTGAAACTCCTCAAGTTGCTTTAGATGCAGTGAGAAATATGGATCGTAAGGTTATTGAATACAGTCACTCGGCAGGATTTCAATCGTACCGTGATAATTTATCTAAGTACTACAAAAATGCAGGATTACCTGTTGAGTCTGAAGATATCATTATAACAACGGGAGGGTCTGAAGCTTTGACTTTTGGTTTTATGTCCACGTGCGATTTAAACGACGAGATTATTATTCCAGAACCGTTTTACGCGAACTACAACGGATTTGCTGTTGCAGCTGGATTGAATGTCGTTCCGGTTACTGCTGATATTGAAAGTGGATTTGCACTTCCTCCAGTAGAAGAAATTGAAAATAAAATTACATCGAAGACAAAGGCGATTGTTATTTGCAACCCAGGAAATCCAACTGGCTATTTGTATTCTCAAGAAGAGTTAGAAAAGCTAAGGGACATTGTTAAGAAACATGACCTGTTTTTATTCGCAGATGAGGTTTACAGAGAGTTCTGTTACGACGGAGCAACGCCATTCTCGGTATTGAATCTTAAAGGAATCGAGAACAATGTAATTATGATTGATTCCGTTTCTAAGCGTTACTCAATGTGTGGCGCAAGGATTGGAGCAATTGTTTCAAAGAATAAAGAAGTGATGGCTGCAGCACTCAAGTTTGGGCAAGCGCGTTTATCGCCACCAACAATAGATCAAATTGCAGCTGAAGCAGCTTTAAAGACGCCGCAGTCTTATTTCGACGATGTTCTCACGGAATATGTTGAGCGAAGAAACATAATGGTAAACGGCTTGAATGAAATCGACGGTGTTTTCTGCCCGATGCCAAGTGGAGCATTTTACTGCGTGGCTAAATTCCCAGTTGATAATGCTGAAAAATTCTGTCAATGGTTGTTAGAAGATTTTGATTACAATGGAGATACTGTTATGATGGCTCCAGCGAGTGGTTTCTACTCAACAGAAGGACTTGGTCAACAAGAAGCTCGAATTGCTTATGTTTTGAATCAAGACGCCTTGAAGAAGGCCGTTAAGTGCTTGGAAGAAGCTTTGAAGGTATATCCTGGACGTATTTAGTGGAACTGGAACGTCCTTTGGACTTTTAGATTATTAGATCGCTTCGCTTTTAGATCGGCTGCGCCTTTTGGATAGATTATGGATTCAATGAAACCAAATTTAGTCCAAAAAGGAGCTTGCTCCTTCGCTGAGTTCTTCGCCAGAGGCTTCGTCCGCCGGAGAAAGCGTCGGCGAAAGCGTTGCGACTGCTCTAATAATCTAAAAGGGAGATTACGACCGATCTAAAAGCGAAGCGATCTAAACAAAAAAATCCCCCCTCGAATAAACGAGAGAGGATCAGTATTTTAAGATCAGGTTACCTTACGATACCCAATCGAAGAAATCGAATGTTTACTTCTTAACGAAAGTATTTCTTACAGTTCCTTCAACAGTAACAACTTCGTAGAAATATACACCTGCATTTAAAGCAGCGATATCAACTGAAGTAGTTGTTCCGTTAACATCCGTTGTAGAGATAACTTTACCGTCCATTCCGATGATAGAAACAGTAGATACTTCGTTAGAAGCAGTAATGTTCAATACATCAGTTGCTGGGTTAGGATAAACCTTAGCAGTAACAGTTGCTTCGTTTAATCCAGCATAGTAAGAAATCACTGGGAAAATTCCGAATGCAATATCCATCTCCCAAGAGTTAGTAGTACCATCATTCGTAGAGATAAATGAGTTATCTGACCATTGTTCCCATGTGTGAGATACAGCATCAGTAAAATCTCCATCAGTAGATGAGATCACCGCCATAGTATCACCAGTAGTTACAGGCAATCCAATTCCTATTAAAATATCAGTAGTTCCAGTAATAGCAAGAGGCGTGCTTAACGTAACCGCTACATTATATGCCATTGTATTACTATTGAAAGGTGTAAGTGACATAATAGCTGTATCTACAGAAGCCAATGTAACTGTTTCAGAAGCTAATACTGCACCAGCAGTTCCACCTGTGAAATCAATTATATCAACAGTAAACGATCCTCCGTTATCATCTTTAATTGGGATCCAAAGTAATACTGATTGAAGTTCACCACCTCCCAAAATCCCGAGAGAAGCATCAAATCTTTGATATTTTCCGATATCACCATAATCATTATTACCAGAAACGTATCCTGCTCCTGCAGAACCAACAACAGTTGGAGTTCCAACAAAATGAGCAGAGATTGTGTCCATTTGTGCATTCATTGAGAAAGCAGCGCACACTGCCGTAAACGTTAGTAAAATTCTTTTCATAGTTCGACTTTTAATTAATTTAGTAGGACGCGAATATACAACATTCGACTGATTATTGAAATCTTAACTTAATATATCTCCTATGTTAAATCTATAAAGTCGATGGATTAGCATGATTTAAAGCATCTCCCTTGTGCAGAGCCACTTAATCAAGCGCCAATTAACTTTCGTGCTTATACGAAGTCAGCTTGGGGTGAGCCTTAACAAACACATTTGCCCAAATCATTCTAGACAATGGGTAAAAATGTGGAGCCGAAACTAGGGATGCTATGACACTAATTAAAATCTGAAGCCCCAAGTTCATGTCCTCTAAGAACAGGTTAAATCTCTTTCCAAATATTCAGTTTAAGCTCCCGCGACTTTAAGAAGTCCTTCCTTATTCAGGATCTCAATTCTTCTCGCGTGCGTTCTAATTAATTCTTCCTCTTTGAAATCTTTTAATAGCCGAATTAAGGTTTCAGTCGCAGTTCCTACAAAATTTGCGAGATCTTCTCTGGAGAGATTAATCATCTCACCACTATAAATATCATTCAAAATAACCAAAGACGATGCTAATCTCTCTCGAACCGACTTTTGAGCCATATTCGTAATGAATGTAGCCCGTTCAGCCAATTCAATTGAAAGCTCCTTCATTATACCATTTCGAAGGTTCGGGTTACTGTCGACTAAATCCAAAAAATCGTTTTTTGCGATAAAACAGATGTTACTTTCCTCAAGTGTCGTGGCAGATACTTTATACGTCTCACCACTAAACATAGCTCTAAACCCAACTATCTCACCGGCTGCGGCCAAATGTATAATTTGCTCTTTGCCCTCTTCGCCTCTTCCAAAAATTTTGACCTTGCCTTCATTTATACAATAGACACCACGAGGGACACTATTCTCAACAAAAAGGGGTTGGCTCTTTTTATAAAACGCACAAGACTTCGTGCTATTTAAGATGTTAACATCTGAACCACAAAAAGACGCGAAAAGTGAATTGTCTCTTGATTTACAATTCTCGCATGCAATGTGTCTATGTGATTTATCAAGCATCCAATGATTTTGATCAAAGTTAATTCTTTATGTTCTTCTTTCAAAGTTGATGAAAGTCATTTTTTAAGGAGTAAGAAGAGCCGTAAATTTAGACTGTACGTTTGAAGAAGAATGCATTCTTATTAGTCACACAATTGGGTTATGGCCTTTTAAACAAGAGGTTAAGGAACAAATATTGATTATTATGAAGAATACAACTATTATAACGGTGCTATTTCTTTTTTAAACCTGAATTTGGGGTTCTCTCAAATTGGCAAAAATTTATTCAAAGCAAAGTGCAATACCTGTCATCACCTTAATAGAGACGCAACTGGCTCGGACTTAACGGGAGTAAAAGCAAAATGGGAAGCTGCGGGTGAAGCCGACTTACTTTATGAATGGGTCAATTCGAATTTGCTTAAAGCGCAAAACAAGAGTGCTATGGCAGCCAAGATTGACTCATATAGTAAACGCGAAATGCCCAATCAAGACTTAACAATTGAAGAAATAAATGCAATTTTCAGCTATGTTGATAGTGTCGTTCCCACTTTTATTGATGCTCCTCCAAATGACCCAACAACTAGTGAATCTCGGTAAAATTACGAGAAGAATCTCACCATGTTCTATCTCCTATTTGGTTTGATGCTCTTTCTGTTGGTAGCAATCGCAATTATTTCCAAGGTCGTAGTACGATTTTTAAAATTTAGAATTGCTTATAAAATTAAACCTCAGGTAGCATTGATACTGGGGTTCGTCCTTGCTTGTGATTTATCAATTGCGACGAGTATTCTTACAGAGTCACATACAACAGTGGAACCTTGGCTAATCATTAACGAATTCGATTTATATATCATGCTCGCCATAAATATATTTCTCGTTTATGTTCTTACTGGGCTGAAAAGGATTATGAGTTCAATTGGTTGGCTGAATTCAAGTCACAAATGCAACTTCTGAGTTAAACAATAATTTTTCCATTACTAATATAGGGGTTTCATATTTATATCTCTTTCTGGGTCTATTGTTTAACTTGTTTTCTATTTCGGTAATTCTTTGATCGGTTAT
>JABSPC010000042.1 GCA_013215515.1 Crocinitomicaceae bacterium | reverse complement strand
CGGCATTCTAAAATCCTTATATGGTCGAACAGATCCTGCGTGAATCGTCGTGATAACCATATCGTAATTTGCCATTTTACTTTTAAACTTTTGCAATGCTTCTGTTCCTGAATAATAATGGAAATGATCAACTGACGCGACAAGATCCATTGAAGGCTTTAATCCATCAGTATGGGACCCAACACTTACAACTGCAATTCTTTTATCAAATCGTTTGATTGGTAAGACTTCATTTTCATTTTTCAGAACAGTAATTGCCTTTTCAAAAAGTTGTTTCCGCGCTAAGCTCTGCTCACTTACGGTATATGATTTTAGTTTACCTGGCTTGATAATACTCTTGTACTTTGCTAATAAAACCCGCTTACATCGAAGATCAATCTCTTCTTGAGAGATGCCACCATCCAATACCTTCTTTTCAATTGCATCTATTGCATCGACAACGCTTTTTGGGAATAGTAAAATGTCACATCCCGCTTCAAATGCCTTTACAACGACTTCCGTCTTACCATATTTATCAGCAACTGCTTTCATTCCCAGCGCATCACTAACAACAAGTCCTTTAAACCCTAATTCTCCTTTTAAATATTCGTGAATTGTCTTTTTGGATAAACTACTTGGAGTTCCAGACGGATCGAGAGCAGGAACATTTAAATGACCGATCATTACAGAAGATGCACCGGCTTTAATCCCAGCTCTAAATGGATAGAAATCAACCGCATCTATATGCGTAAGTGGATTGTTTACAACTGGGAGCTCTTTGTGCGAATCAACGTCTGTGTCGCCATGCCCAGGGAAGTGTTTTATGCTTGTGAGTACACTTTGCCCCTCCATTCCTCTAACGGTTGCTGCTACTTGCTCTGCAACTCGTCTTGGATTTTCGCCGTAAGATCTAAATCCAATTACCGGATTGTTTGGATTGCTATTGACATCTGCAACTGGAGCGAAGTTTATATGAATCCCAAGTTCGCGACATTCCTGTCCCATCATTTCGCCAATACGTTCCGTTAATTCAAGATCATTCGCTGCACCAATAGTATAATTGTAAGGATATCGTTCTTCTCCAAATAAACGCATGCTTGTACCCCATTCTGCATCCATCCCAACTAAAAGTGGAATTGTTGCTTGACCTTGAAAGCGATCTATTGCAACTTTCAAATTATCCCGCTCGCCTTGAAAAAAGATCAATCCTCCAATTTTATACTTGCTAACCAAGGAGTCAATTTTAGCAAAATGTGATTCTCCTTTGTTTGAATAAGCGGCAATCATAAAAAATTGACCTATTTTCTCTCGAAGTGTCATTTTTTCTAAAGTCTCATTAACCCAGGGGATTTCAAGCACCATAATTCTGTCAGGAGGCGTTAGATCTTGTTTAAGAATTGGATAAGAAGGCGACGTAATCGAAGCTAATACAAACACCGATACTAATATTGGTGCAAAAAGGAGAAACTTGAAGGAGAATAATTGTTTCATATATATCAAAAATACAATTTGAAATCCGCCGCTCAAGTCCGCATTTCATTAGTTATAAACATTTAACGGGCAAAAACTCGTCCAAAGTATATTCTGACTCTTTGTCAGTTGAATTTCATGGGCACAGTTTTTGACATAATTTGGCTGAATCTGACAATAATTTATTGTTAAATTTGTTTACATTAGATAAAGATGAAATTTCGATTTTTAACAAAAACATATAAGAACCGCCAATTCGATTATAATCCGATGTATTATGACGAGCGCAAGCAAAAACTTGAAGCTAAGAAACGTCAATATGAAAGAATGGAAAGTGGTGAAATGACTAGAGAGGAACGCACTTCCATTCTCAGAGAAAACATTCGTGGTGAATGGTCTAGAACTGAAATTCGTAAGAGTGCAAAATCTTCTTCAAACATTCGTGTTTTTGTATTAGTAATCATAATCGTGGCATTGGGATATCTTGTCTTTAATGGTGTTGATCAAGTAGAAACTGTTGTAACTAGGCTTTGGTAGAGATTTTATGAGCAGTTTAATTAAATTATTACCAGACAATATTGCGAATCAAATTGCAGCTGGGGAAGTTATTCAACGTCCTGCTTCTGTGGTTAAAGAAATTGTTGAAAATGCCATTGATGCAGGCGCAATGAAGATTGACGTCAATATAAAAGATGCTGGAAAAACACTTATTCAAATTGTAGATAATGGACAAGGAATGAGTCCAGAAGATGCTGAACTCTGCTTTCAGCGACATGCAACAAGTAAAGTTAGAACGGCTGAAGATTTGTTTGCACTTACCACAAAGGGGTTTAGAGGCGAAGCATTGGCTTCAGTAGCTGCAATTGCACACGTTGAATTAAAGACAAAACAAAAAGGCAAGGACATTGGAACCTCAATTATTATTGAAGGAAGTACAATTAAAGAATCATCTGAAGCGACATGCCCCGTTGGTACAAGCTTTGAAGTAAAGAACTTGTTCTACAATGTTCCGGCAAGAAGAAATTTCTTAAAGTCGGACAAAGTTGAGTTCGGACATATTGCCGATGAATTTGAACGTGTAGCTCTATCCCACCCTGACATTCATTTCACGCTACGTCATAACGATACTGAGCTTTACAACCTTCAAGACACCATTTTAAGGAAACGAATTATTGCCGTTTTAGGAAAAAAATCAAATGATCGATTGGTACCTATTGAGGAGAGCACTGAAATCGTTGAGATGAAAGGATTTGTACTCAAGCCTGAGTTTTCAAGAAAAACACGTGGTGAGCAATTCCTATTTGTAAACAATCGATATTTCAAAAGCCATTATTTCAACCATGCTGTAAACAAGGCATTTGAAGGGTTGATCAAAGAAAAAACCTTCCCTGGTTTCTTCCTTTATTTAAACGTTGATCCAAAACGAATCGATGTAAACGTTCACCCAACCAAAACGGAGATTAAATTCGAGGAGGAAAAATACATTTACTCCATTATATTGAGCAGTATTCGACTTGCACTCGGTAAATACAATATTGCTCCAACACTTGATTTTGACAGGGAGATGGGGTTCGATATTCCTCATAAAATGCACTCTCAGCCTGCAGAGGAGCCAACGATAAGAATCAATAAGGATTTTAATCCTTTTCAAACTTCATCTCGACCAACAAGCTCTTCTAGTGGGAAGACTTCTAAGAATTTCTCTGAAGCTATTGTTAACAACGGATTTGGGAACAAAGAGGCAAAACAAGAAGATTGGGAGAATTTTTACACTGTAGAAGATAAAAAAGAAGAAGAAATCGAAGAACTAATAGAGGTTGAATCAATCGAAGAAAACATTACTAGTTTCATTGTAAAAGGAAATTACATTTTATCTCCGAGCAAGTCAGGATTAATGGTTATTCATTCAAAGAGAGCTGTTGAACAAATAGTTTACTCTGGTATAATCAAAGCGTTTATTTCCAATCCAATAGAGTCTCAAAAAATTCTCTTCCCTATTGAAAAAGAACTTTCAAAAAAGGAAATTATCAATTGGGAAAGTAATGCATCAATGTTAAGGCAACTGGGCTTTGAGGGAACAGTTGAAATGGACATCTTATCTGTTATTGCAGTTCCTAATGTATTGGAAGAAGAAACACTTTCTAGTACCCTTGACTCCATTCTAGAAACTCTAGGACATAAGGATATTGAAAAAGGTGATATTGCACATTCACTGGTGGCTTCGATCGCGAGATCGGCCTCAATGAAACAATTGAACCTTAACACAAACGAAGCAATTCAAGGCTTAATCAACCAATTGTTTCAGTGTGAAAACCATATGTTTACACCTTCGAATAAAAAAATTATAGATACCATCGATTTAGAATTAATCGAAACAAAATTTAAATAATGCTTAGAAATCTATTTGAGAACATGCCTGCTGTAACGAAGAACCTACTTATAATAAATATTTTATTATTCGTTATTTCCTTATTTCTTGCTCAATCAGGCACTGGTCTAGAAAACATATTAGAGGCGCATTACTTTAATTCTGCGTTCTTCCAGCCGTATCAAGCGATTACTCATATGTTTATGCATAGTTTGACTGATCCTTTCCATATTATTTTCAATATGCTTCTTTTGGTTACGTTTGGTAGTCATTTGGAAAGAGTTTGGGGAAGAAAAAGATACTTCATTTACTACATTTCATGTGGATTGGGAGCATTTATTCTTTACAACGCAATTGGTGCTTGGGAGATCATGGAACTTCAATCAGAACTGGTAGCTGCTGGGAATGATATTGAGTATATCAATCGGTTAATGGCCGAGGGAAAATTGGTTTCTGGTTCACATCTAAATGTGACTTTCGTGAATAAATTAATCACCGCAGGGGACCTAATGCTTCCTCCTGAAGTACAAGAAACGTTCAGAACGTATATTGAGTATAATTACAGTAGCTTAGTTGGTGCATCCGGTGCAGTATTTGGACTTTTAGCAGGCTTCGCAATGCTTTTCCCAAATACGGAATTGAATTTAATGTTCATCCCTGTTCCTATTAAAGCAAAATATCTTATCGGTGCCTACTTAGCATTTGAAATTTATAGCAGTTTTAATAATTCTGGAGATAACATCGCTCATATAGCCCACGTTGGTGGAGCAATTGTTGGTGCAGTATTTGTCCTGGTTTGGAAAAAAGATAAGTCTAACTTTTATTAATTGAAAATGCAGACACAAAGAACTTTCATAGACGACTTACGTTACCGTTATAAACACGGAGGTATGCATATACGTCTAATTTTCATCAACGTGATCGTATTCGCGGCGATAAGCGCTACATTCATTTTTGGACACTTGGCTAAAGAAGATGATGCTACTGAATATATCCTTTTACAAATCTTCGGGCTTCAAACAGAACCGTTAGCGTTTGTCACCCACCCATGGGCATTGTTGACCTCAATGTTTGCTCATTTTAGTATAATCCATATACTGTTGAACATGGTCTTCTTGTATTTTGCAGGAAAACACTTCGAACAAATATTTGGGGATAAAAGATTATTAGCAACTTATATCTTAGGTGGTATTGCTGGCGGATTGCTAGAATTCGTTGCTAGATTGCTATTTCCTGCATTGAATGACGTTGTAGTTATTGGAGCTTCTGGATCAATCATGGCCATCTTCATTGCAATTGCATTTTACCAGCCCAATCTAAAAGTTCGATTATTTGGACTTGTAGAAATAAAACTTATTTGGATTGCCGTTGCTTTTATCGTTCTCGATGTAATCAAACTTTCTTCGGATGATGGTGTCGCTCACTTTGCCCATTTTGGAGGCGCAATAATCGGTGCATTGTCCGTTCAAAACATTCACAGCAAAACCAATATAGTAACAGTATTCCAAGGGATCACTCGATCCTTGGGTTCATTATTCACTGGGAATAAACGTCCAAAACTCACTATTGTTAGAGGTGAGAAAATTCGTAAAATGACTGATGAAGAATACAATCAGAATGCGAAAGAGAGACAAAAAGAAACGGACAGAATCTTGGATAAGATCTCAAAATCAGGCTACGATTCACTGAATAAAAAGGAAAAAGACTTTTTGTTCAATCAAAGCAAAAAATGAAACGGTTAAAGAATATTTTTACGCTTAAAAATATCCTCAAGGGAATTACTGTCATTGTTGCTTTAGCTCTGCTGCTTTCCTATTTTAGTCCATTTGTAAGACCTGATTCTTGGGAAATAATTCCTTTTTTTGGTTTAGCATATCCCGTTATTATTGTTTGTCATTTACTGATTACAATTACTTGGATTTTTATCAATAAAAAATGGGCTATTGGACTTGGAATACTTATTCTTCTTGGAGGGAACCTTCATTTCCGAACACTAACTTTAGGAGGTGGAGACATCCCGAACGGCGCAACAGAAGTGAAAATAATGAGTTATAATGTTCATCTATTTGACCTATACAATCCAAATAAAAAGCAAGCTCTCAAGAACAAGGATAGAATAATGCAATATGTGGTCAACGAAAACCCAGATATCGTTTGTTTTCAAGAATTTTATCATCAAGATCGGCCAAGTGATTTTGTAACAAAAGACACTCTTATTCAACTGCTTGAAACTAGAGATTACCACGAACGTTATTCTCTGCATCGAGTTGGAAGACGAAATTACGGAATCAGAATTTTTTCAAAATTTGAAATTATAGAAAAAGGCGATATTATTTTCCAAGATGACTCACCAACGCTTAACTATTGTATTTATGCCGATATAGTGATCCCTGAAGATACTATAAGAGTCTACAATATTCACTTACAGTCCATTCGGCTTCAAGAGAATGATTTCGCATTCTTCGGAGATCAGACAAATAATAAAAGCTCATCAGGATTCTTCAAAGTCCTAGGAAAAGTAAAAAATGCCTTTCCCGTTCGAGCAAACCAAACGGATAAGTTGGTTAAACACATCAACAACTCTCCACACCCAGTTGTAGTTTGCGGAGATTTCAATGATACGCCAATGTCATATACGTACACTCAATTCAATTCTATTTTAACTGATTCATTTAGAAATACCAGTTTTGGAATTGGACAGACGTATGCTGGGAAATTACCTGCAGGAAGAATTGATTACATCTTCCACTCTCCGGAACTTGGATCAAACAACTTTGTTATTCAACACAAAAACATAAGTGATCATTATGCGATTAGCTGCTCAATATTCAAAAAAAGAGAATAAAGAGTATCTTCGCCGCTATGTTAATAGAAATTAACGATTCAAATATAGACCAACGGCTTATCGATCAAGCGCTGAAAGCATTGAATAAAGGAGGGATAATAATCTTCCCTACTGATTCTGTTTATGCTATGGGCTGCAATCTAAATAATAAGAAAGCACTCAATAAGTTGGCAACATTAAAAGGGATCAAGCTTAAAAAAGCGAACTTCTCCATTATATGCTCTGACATTAGCAATCTGTCTGAATACGTTAAACATATAGATCGACCAACATTCAAGATGCTGAACCGAGCCTTACCAGGCCCGTTTACCTTCATTTTAAATGCCACAAATGAAATCACGAAGCTCTTTGATACAAATAGGAAAGAAATAGGGATCAGAATCCCTGACAACAACATAATTAAAACAATCGTTGAGCAATTAGGAAATCCTATTGCGACGACTTCCTTACACGATGATGAGGATGAAATACTGGACTACTTTATTGATCCATATGAGATTTACGAACGCTACGACAGCAAGGTTGACTTGATCATTGATGGTGGCTATGGCAATTTAGAACCATCAACTGTTATTAAGTGTACTGATGGGTATTGTGAAATAATTCGCCAAGGCGTTGGAGAAATTGATTTATGATACTTGTAATCGACTGCGGATCTGACACTACAACAAACATCGCTCATATCGTTGATGATTACTGCGATGTAAAAAGCGTACCTCTCCTCGACTTGAAGATTGATGAAGATCTTAAAGAAATCAAAGGAGTAATTATTTCAAGTGGTTCAATCTTACTTACTGAAGTAGATCCTGATAGATACCTCGAAAAATTAGAATGGATAAAGGAAACGGAACTTCCAGTCTTAGGAATCAATCTTGGACATGTTTTAATTGGACTTCTGTTTGGAGGTTACGCATCTCGCACTCGAAATAATGGTGACTGGGAAACGATTGAAGCCTATGAAGACTGCATTCTATTTAATCGACTTCCGAATGAAATTGAAGCACGAGAAAATAGCAGCGAAACAGTTTCAATTGCGCCTGAATTTCAACTCGTCGCATCTTCTGACGGATGTGTTAATGAGGTCATGCAGCACAAAGAGAAAGCAATTTTTGGTGTTCAATTTCACCCAGAAATTTCTGGTAATCACGGAGCTATTCTTATTGAAAACTTTGTGAATCATTGCATTCGCTCCCCTTATCATTAGAAGACTGTTAATAGTTCGTTCTTTTTGATCCTTTGTGCATTCTATTAATGTTGATATTTGAATTATGGTTTTAAATCGAATCTGGATCGGGATGTTTTTAGTGTCAGGCGTTGTTGCGCTTAGCAAACTCATCTTCTGGCAGGACACATACATTTTCGAAGAAATGATCAATGCATTATTCGATTCAGCAGAATTGGGTTTTGCAGTTGCTATTGGTCTTACTGGAATGCTTTGTCTATGGATGGGTA
>JABSPC010000419.1 GCA_013215515.1 Crocinitomicaceae bacterium | reverse complement strand
GATTCTACGGCTCAAATGGATGAGGCAATTGAGGTGTTAGCCAATAGACTTTCTGCTTCTAATCCTGAGTCAATGCGGCTTCTTAAAGAGGTTTTCTGGAAAGGAACTGAGGATTGGGACACTTTGTTGACAGAGCGTGCTGAAATGAGCGGGAAATTAGTCTTGTCTGATTTTACTGTGAATGCCATTAACGCTTTTAAGAATAAGTAAAGGGTTCCAATAGTCTGGCTTTGTTTGAGTCGCAATGCAGGTGTTCAAATGTGTATATTGAGACATGAAATATTTGTTCTCGCTAGTTACTATATTATTTTTATCTCTATTTTCTTCAGCACAGGTTGAATTCTATTTCAATAATCAGCTTCTTGACAATTCTCAATTATTTCAATATACGGTGAATGGCTCCAGTTCTAGGTTGGGTTGATCGATTGAAAATACATCTGATTCGATTCAATATTTAACAATTGATATTTGTGTTTTACAGAATGCGCCAGAGTTGCTTATGACTTCACTTATTTGGGGAGCGAAGGTGTAATTGGTGATGGGTTTTTGGTTGATCGTAGCAGTGACTCTTGCTGGATTATGCCAGCGATACCTAATGGAGCAGAATTAGATACAATGGAACGCGCTTTTATGTGAGTGAGTTTCAATGCGAATGGCGCTGGATGCGAGCTTTATAGATGTTGTATAATGAATAGTGCTGTTCTTGCATTCCGATCGGCTCCGGATATTGCCATTGTCATGAAATTGATCTTCGCATGGGTTGTAATTTGGGTCGATGTGTAAATAAGATGACAATGCAGGAAGTACACTAATTGTACTGTTCAAGGTTGGGTTAATGGTCCAGGTATGGGGCATGCCAGCTGCTATCATTTGCTTCCATCATGTAGCTTGAGTTGTACAATGAAAAATCTATTCCGGTTAGAAAGGTATCCGGTTCGGCAATGAGTATTCTTTTAATCGTGTCTTCCTCAATTTGAGCGCCTCCATTGAAGGAGATCAGTAATACAAGGGTGAAAATAAGTCGTTTCATAAGTAGCATAATATAAAGACAACGTAGATTTCAAAGGGTTGGTATATAGATTGTTGATTCAATAAGAATCGAAATTGAATTTAGTTAATTTGCTGGACTTATGAGATCAATTACATATCTTTGCTGCAGATTAAAAATCGCCTAAAGAATAAACCTTAATCTTTTTCCCTAAAGGTTTGTTAATAAATCTAGAAATCATATCTTTGCAGCCCCAATTTAGGGGAATTGTCTTATTATTAAAAAAACAATATTGTGGATACATTAAGTTACAAAACCGTTTCCGCTAACAAGGAAACCGCTGATAAAAAGTGGTTTGTAGTGGATGCTGAAGGCCAAACTTTGGGTCGTTTAGCGAGTAAGGTGGCGAAGGTAGTTCGTGGTAAGCACAAACCAAACTTCACGCCTCATGCTGACTGTGGTGATAACGTAATCGTTATTAATGCAGAGAAAGTAGCATTTTCAGGTACTAAGCTTGTTAACAAGACGTACATCCGTCACACGGGTTACCCAGGTGGGCAACGTCAAACAACAGCAGAGCAGATGTTAGCAAAACATCCTGAAAGATTAATCGAAAAAGCTGTAAAGGGAATGCTCCCTAAAGGTACGCTTGGACGAAGATTATTTACTAATCTAAAAGTATACAAAGGTGCTGAGCATGGACAAGAAGCTCAAAAACCTGAAGTATTAAACTTAGATACATTTAAATAGCAGCATGGAAATAATTAACACATTAGGAAGAAGAAAAACGTCTGTTGCCAGAGTTTACATGTCAAAAGGTAAAGGAAAGGTGACTATCAACAAAAGAGATTACAAGGAGTTTTTCCCTGTATCTGTTCTTCAATCTAAAATTCACCAACCATTCGAATTAACAGATACAGTTAATCAGTACGATGTAACAGTAAATGTTAAAGGAGGTGGTATCAATGGTCAAGTTGAAGCGATCCGTTTAGGGATTTCTAGAGCATTGGTGAAAATAGATGAAGAGAACAAAGCTCTTTTAAAAGCAGAAGGATTGATGACACGTGACCCAAGAATGGTGGAGCGTAAAAAGCCAGGACAACCTAAGGCTCGTAAGAAATTCCAATTCTCGAAACGTTAAAAAATATTTATTCTCATGGTGTATGCCAGAGAATTTTTTTGTCGATTGTTTAGTATCTAAGTCTTTGAGTACTGCTCTCACTTCACCGAAACTATGTGAAGGTATGGAAAGCCCCTCTTGGATTGATTACTAAAGGAACGTAAACAATTTAAAAAGAAAAAATGTCAAAAATTAAATTTGAAGATTTATTAGATGCAGGTGTTCATTTCG